>NZ_DASWWZ010000352.1:0-5275 GCF_036405755.1 Schlesneria sp. | reverse complement strand
GCCGAATGACATCGAAACCCATGAACCAAGATAGCTCCATATTAGAGATTGAGCTGAAACATCTCGAAATGTCAGCTCGCCGAGCTCGCCTGGCGTCCGGACCTTTAGGCGACTTTCGTCGATCTCGAGTTCCGCAGCGATACCACGTAGGGGAGGACGGGGACTTTCGCGCCCATCAATGCTTTCGACGTCGGCGTCGAATCTCACGTAACACAGTTGATGCATCCGCCTGCTCCAATCCCAGTTCCGGTACCAATTCCACCAGCGTTCTTGCAGAAATGATCCTACGTTCATGCTGGGTGTAGCATCGCATCAAGGGGGATGGGCAATAGGGGCAAAGCATATTCTGTTGACGCATGCTCATGTTGCGTCCCTGCGAAATCCACCTGCAGTGTCCCCATGTCCTGACTTCCTGTCCCTAACGTCCCTGGGTGACCCCGTGCACCAATGTGTTTTTGATTGAACCTTTTAATCCGCAGATTGCGTTGATTTTCGCTGATGTACTTCTTGCCCTCGGAATCTGCGTCGCTCTGCGTCATTGGCGGATAGATCACTGGCTTGAGCATCACAATAAGTTATGCAACTGCTGTGTGAATTGGACTTTGCGAAAGACGGACCGTACCTGTCCTTGCCTCATACACTGGGTGGCTGCCGATTGCGATGCCTCCCTCAGCCCATCGTCATACTCGCACCTGCCCAGATATGTAGAACTCCTGTGTGCTTGTCCTGCGCGTGAGAGCGTGTCAGTCGAATTAGACTTGATCATCCAGTTCCTGATGCTGCAGGTAGTGTTCAATCGTCGGGGAGACGAGTTCCGCCAGCTTGGTTCCGCACCAGGGACTGATGTTATCCGAGAGTTGCTCGAGAAGTAGTGGTGTTTTCTGCTTTCTACCCCATTGATCATAGTCATCGGGGAGGACCCAGTGGAGCATTTCCTGGTACACTTCAGGGGAGATTACCGGGTTACCGGGGTCGAGCAGGTTTTTTAAAGCCTGTGACATCGCGGCCGCTTCTTCCGGCGCGCCGGAAGGTTTCGGCCCGTATTCGATTTCATACAGCAGCCGGGCCATCTGGAAGCGAGTGAGTTTCGTCAGACGCTTCATCAGTTCGCGGTGGTTTAATGCCGGGAGAAAGGTCTGGAAACGGTCCATCACCGATTCGCGCTCCCATTCCTCCTTTCGGTAAAGAGATGAGCGGGTAAAATCGCGGAACGCGTTGTACATCGCTTCGACGAATTGCCGGCGCGAAACCCGAGTCGTGAGGAGTTCTCGCGTGTCCGTCGATAGCGTTTCCGGCGGCAGCAGATCGTCGACACGATCTTGCAGTCGAAACAGCAATGTACCCCCATTGAGGCGACGAACGAGAAACTCTGCGTAGAGACCTTCCTGATTAATGTGGACGGAACACTCTTGAACTCCGGTCAGGATCGCGTGCAGCCACTGGATGAGATCCGGGAAGGGATCGAAGATATGTGAAGCTCTGATCGGGACAGAGACTTCTCCTGCGACAGTAAAGAATTCAATCCAACCTACATTGCAGTCTTTGAATTGGACGGTGATCGGCGTGGTGTTGTTGGCTTCGATCATCTCTCCGTGAACGGTTTGACTTTTGGGAATCCGGGCCGAACCATGACAGGCTCGATCAGGTATTTGCGCCTTTACCTGTGTGATTTTGGGATCTAGCTTACAATTGCGAACTCGGACGGGGAACGACCGCCGCGGCTGCGTCGATCGCTGGTCTTGTTAGAGGCGGTTGGTGCTGCCATGCCTGTGCTCATGATGCCGCTGCGATCACAGGGGGTCGTCAAACAACTGGGGGCTTTCGTTTTCACCAGATGATATTTTCCATTTGCCCAGAGGGTTTCCACATACAAGCTACGTCTCTCCGCATGCGACACTTCGCAGTAGACATCCCGCGTTCGATTCGGGTTCGCGGGAACGCGATGGAAAGCGACGCGAGTGCGATCGGTCCGGCAGGCTGGGAACTTGGTGGGGTAAAATTATGGTGAGGGTGCGGGGATCTGGATATGGTCGTGAAGTGAATCCTCACAGGGGTCAGGGATTTTTGATGTGCGGAGGCGGATGGTGATTGCCTGGAATCATTGTCCAGAAGGTATTTTGATAACGCCGCAGTTGTTTACTGTGGGCTCCATCCTGCGACGTGGGCGTCGGGGCATTTGTCGGCGACGAAGTTGAGTTTGATGCCGTGTTCGAGATAGGCCTTGGCTCCGGCGAGTGTCCATGTAAAACCCTGCGTCGAATCGGCGACGTATTTCACGAGTTCGTCTCCGGTGCCTGTCCAGCCAGATTCGGTGATGGTGACGAATGTGCTGGAATCGTCTCGGGCGGTGAATTTCCACTCGACGGTCGTGCGGCCACTGTACCCGTCCCACTCAAACTGGATTCGTTGGTGGGGCTCAAAGGCTAGGACCACGACCCGTGTCGATCCGGCATACATATCCCAATACCAGGTGACTTCCTGGCCTGCGGCGAGTCGCCCGGTGCTTCGGGTGAACCAGAATTGGGTGATCACGTCGGGATTAATAAAAGCCTCGAACACTTCCGTGACAGGCTTGCGGATGAGCATTTCGGTTTCTGCCACAGGGGCTTTGGTGATTTCTGCTTTCATGTGTTGTTCGCCTGAATCCTGGTGGATGACGCAGCTCGTACGAGGGGATCAGTTTCTCGCTGACGGAAGCGGGTCGCAACTCAACGGGATGTGGAGGAAGAGTCCGTTGCGATCTTGCTCGTGTTTGCGAGATGGAATCCGGGCCGAGGCAAGACTGCAAACGGATTCAGCGTGAATCGTGCGCTACAGCGTGCAAGGTATTGGCCTGGTGTCACATGTTCGACGAACGCCGGTGAACTGACCGTGGGAAAGAACCGGCAGACTTGTCGGCGGCGCGACCTGTGGGGCAATGTCGAGATGCAAGTTCGTCCGTTGCGGTGCAAATTGAAGGGACCCGTGACCCAAGGTGTTTCCGTCGCCCCGACGTATCCGTCGTATGTCTGAATTCCGTCTGACGAGCATGATTAACATCCCTCTATCTTGTTATCTTGGACGCAGAATAGGGGCTTGCATTATTGCGGCTTGTAATCGACTGCGATTCTCTCGCGCAGGCCCTCGACGTATGGTTCACCGAATGACATCGACCTAACGCAGCAGAGAAAGACACGATACCTGATCGTGACGGGTGAAGGGACGATGTTCGGTGGTGAGACAGGTCCGGCGATGACCGATGTGAACGACGGATTAGGCAAGACGATCATGGCGGTCGAGGCGGAATCCGACCATGCCGTGGTCTGGACGAACTCTGAGGATCTGGAACTTGATTTCGATGATCTCTCAAGGGACTGGCCAAGACTCGAATTGGCGGCTTCCACGCATTCATGGCTGACGGCTCGGTGCGATTCGTTTCTGAAAATATCGATCGACAGACGTTAAAGAGGCTCTTTACGGCCAGCGGCGGCGAGGTTCTGGATAACTTTTGAAGTCATCCCCTGCTCGTTCGACAGCAGGTTTGTCCCTTCGCCAGTATGGAGTGAGGCTGCCGTCGGGGGGGAATGCTGTCGAATTTCTCGCCTCGTCACCGGGGCTGGGGTGAAGTCACCGGGATTGGGATGGATCGATCCGGTTCGTTTTGCGTCGTGGAAAATTTCGCGACAGGTCGTGCTTCTTCCGGGCGGTAGACGCTTCCCCCCGTCGTTGCCGTGACTTAGAGTGTGGCGAAAGATCTGGTCGCTTCTTTCGTACTTTGAAGGGTTGATGCGCGGTGCAAGCTCATATTGTTTTGCTGCCTGGTGATGGGATTGGTCCGGAAGTGATTGCTCAGGGTGAACGAGTCCTGAAAGAAGTGGCCAGGAAGTTCGGCCACACTTTTGAATTCAGCTCGCACCCGATCGGCGGTTGTGCGATCGATCAGTTTGGCAACGCACTTCCCGACGAAACCCTCGCGGCTTGCAAGGCATCGCAGGCGGTCCTGCTGGGAGCGGTGGGTGGTCCGAAGTGGGACGATCCGAATGCGAAGACCCGGCCCGAAGCGGGACTGCTCAAGATTCGTAAGGAATTGGGGCTGTTTGCCAATCTGAGACCCATTTCCGTCTCGCCGCACCTCGTCGCCGCATCCCCGCTGAAGTCCGAGATCGTTTCCGGAACAGACATCCTGTTCTTCCGCGAGCTGACCGGCGGGATCTACTTCGGACCCTCTGGCAAGGAACCGCACGAAAGCGGCGAATCGGCTCACAACACCATGGTCTATTCGACGCATGAGATTGAGCGGATTGTGCGGCTGGCGGGTGAAGCGGCTCGGGGACGCCGGAAGAAGGTCACCTCGGTCGATAAAGCGAACGTGCTGGAAGTCTCACGGCTGTGGCGGAAGACGTTCGAACGCGTGATGAAGACCGAATTTCCGGACGTTCAGTACGAAAACGTGCTGGTCGACGCGATGGCGATGCACCTGATCTCGAAGCCCCGTGCCTTCGACGTGGTGGTGACCGAGAACCTGTTTGGTGACATTCTGACCGATGAAGGATCGATGTTGCCCGGTTCGATGGGGATGCTGCCGTCTGCCTCGATCGGATCCTCCGGCCCCGGACTTTATGAACCAATCCACGGGTCGGCACCGGATATCGCCGGTAAAGGGATTGCGAACCCGCTGGCGACGATTCTGGCTTCTGCCCTGCTCTTGCGACACTCATTGAAGCTGGAACAGGAAGCTGCGGCGATTGAGGCTGCTGTCGACCGTATTCTGGCCAAGGGGCACCGGACTGCAGACCTGGCAGGTGGAGCTGGATCGAGTCTCGGCACCGAGGCCATGGGGTCGCTGGTCATTGCAGAACTGGCCGGCTGAACGACGCACGAACCACAAACCGTCGCCTGCCTCAGGCAATGGTTTGCGGCGTTGGTTCCCGATGTTCGGGCCAGTGCACCTGTGGGACCCGGGCGATGCAGATCGTCAACTGCAAATGCGGGGTCTGGCCGGACAACAATCGCGATCCCCCCTGCTCTGCTGATAGAACGTTCGGACACCCGTCAACGGCGTCCGAACGTTCTTTGCTTACAGTGTTTCTTACTCCAAGACGAGCGCGTGTCCGCATGTGCACTCCGTTCTCGGGGATGATGCTGTTATTGGGGCGGAGAGACCTCAGGCCCGACAATGTCCAGTAGCTTTGCCGTTGGATGCACGGGATCCATGGCGATTGGCTGCTGCGTTTCGGCCTTCGCCACATTTCCGGCCGCATCACGGACAAGCAGTCGGAGATAGAACTGGGCGGGG
>NZ_DASWWZ010000351.1:0-10801 GCF_036405755.1 Schlesneria sp. | reverse complement strand
CAGAGTCTTTCTTCGCCATGATCCACCTCAATGCCGCAGCTCGCTTCTTGTCGCAAACAATCGCATCAAGGTATGATGATGAAGCCCCTGGCGCAAGTTACCCCATCTTACCTATTCGCCGCCGAGTGCGCGCTGGCCCTGAGCGACCGAGCGGGGTGTGGAAGCTCCCCCGTGAGGTGTCGCATCAGGCTATTGGAGAATGGGGGACAGGCTCCGAAGTCCGCTTGAATCGATGCGGATTATGCTTCGTTCCAGGTACCTGTCCCACTTTGTCCACATGCCATTATCTTGTGGGGTGGCGTACCTGTTCCGGAAAGCGTTCTTCATTTTCAGTCAGTGCACAGAGTGCGACGAGTTATTAGTCAGAATCGTCACCCCCGTAATTGCCAGTACTTTGGGGGATCGGTCGCCCGAGCACATTGGCAGCCATCGATGCTCGCCCTGCACGGATGTTGTAGGGGCCGTAGCAGAGAGGGCGAAGAATCGAATCGGGCCGCGCATACCAACTGGCCCAGGCGAGGGGTGAGTCTCCGTGCTGGTCCTTCGCCTCGCGATTGGAACCCGCGTCCAGCAACAATTGAATTGTCTCTTCTGTTCCAAACGCGGCGGCACGGTGTAATGGAGTTTCTCCTTTCGTGCGACAATCTCGCATAAAGCATCCTGTCTCCCGATTGGGACGTGTGACGCAATTCGGGTTCGCGCCGCTTTGCAAGAGAACTTTGAGAACCAGGTCATGGGCGAGTCGGATTGTTGTGCACAGGGCCGCGTGTAGAGGCGATTCGCCGGTATCAGGTTGTTGCCAGTCTACATCGGCTCCGTGCTCGATCAGATACTGACAGAGGCGCCAGTGTCCATGAAAGGCCGCACCGCTGAGATCCAGGTTGTCACCCAGCCGGGAGAGCGATTCACCATGCTGAAGCAAGAATTTGATCGCGCTGACGTCTCCGTAATAGGCACACCAGCTCAGCAGAGGCGTTCCTTGCTCATCCGTACTGGTCGCGGACATGCCTGAGCCAATCAGTTCAAAGACCAGGTCAGTGCGGCCTTCGGCAAGCCGCCGGAGAAGTGGGAGCGACATCAGAGATTCCGTTTTGCGAACCAGCATCAGATGGGTGAACTCGGTGTTGGCGGGCGAGAATTCGGTACCGATTCACCCCATCTGCAATATCTGCCATGACACCGTAATACGATCTTCGTCCTGCTGCGCGATAAGCTTATCTTTGACTTGTGAACCGCGCTGATACAAGTATGCAATTTGTTGTGAGTGAAGCAATCTAAGAAAATCGCCATCTTCGCTTGGCGATCACGAAGACGTTATGCCAGAATCATCTTTATCACGCGTATCCTTTATGCGAACTTCGACCGAGGACAGTTTATGTCACGCAGCCGACGTTATTCTCTCGTTATGGCGATGATTCTGATCTTGTCGCGGGTTTTGGATTTCCAGTTGCCGATCAGTTTCGCGGAGGAACTTGTGGGGGCCAAGCGGGTGCTGGAAGCCGTACAAGAGCTTTCTGAGGTGTCGGACGACAGCGACGAAATCGCGATCGTCGCCAAGAAAATTCAGGAACTTCCGGCCCGATTGGACCTGTTGACACCGCCCGATGCTGCAGCGGCGTGGATTGAGGTTTACGATTTGTGGAAAGCGACATCAAACCTGTCATCATCAGTCCATGAGGATATCGAGGTGGGAAAGCTCATTGACGCCTTGCCACCCCCGGCGGCCTGGCCTGACCTGGTGCAAATGATCGATACTCGTCCGATTCAGGGGAGCGAACGAGAACAGATCAATGCGATTGCGTTACGAATGCTCGGGCACCGCTTGCTCGGCCGGATGGATCTATTCAAGGAAGACCTCGAACGCGGGCTCCGGATTGTTGATCCTGCGAAGGGAGGAAATGGTAGAGGAGGGCTCTTTACCGCGATTACGAACATGTTCCAGTCCAAGGATGCGGATGACTACTTTCGAGACTTTGCGTTCGTCCGCTTGCGGGAATTGCAGGGTGAACTGGAACAGAAGTCAGCTCTGGCAGTGTTCCGTTCGAAACTTGAGATTGCGTCATCGGGGGAGTTCGATGAACTGGTTATTCCTGATCTTGTTCGTCTCGTCGGACATGAAGAGGCAACCATCTTACTGACAAGGGCATTTCAGCGGAAAGGGGGCCTACTCAACTTTGGCGTGCTACGTCGTTCGGAAAAGCAGGACAACGAAACTCTGGTCCTGGCAAGAGAACTCGCGATAGAACATCTCAACGAGTTATCACAGCCATACTGGGACTTATGTCATTCAATCGATGCTGTCGATCTCTTTCAGCGGTTCAGCACAATTCCTCAACCCCAGCGGGAGTGGTTCCATCGCGAAGATCACCACTTGCCAGTGGCATACTATCTCATAGGTTTGATCGTCCGTGACCGGCAACAAGATGTCGTCAAATTCCTGAAGGAGCCTCCGCTGGAAATGCGAGGTGGTGTTCAGATTTCAATCAACGAGATTCGCTCGATTCTGCCGGAGTTGGAGCGTCTCGGACATGCGGAAAAATTCTATACGTTTCTCAACGACGCTTTGAAAGCCAACCCCGAACTGCCCTTATGGGAATTCTACATCGAATTGTCCGCTCAGAACGGACGAAGTCAGGATGCGCTCCCGGTGGTTGACGAGGCCATCGCCAACGATGAGCTGTCGCTGATGGCACGGCGTCAGTTGGAGATCATCCGTGTTGATGCGCTTCTTTCAGCCGACCGGATTGACGAGGCGGTCGCTTTCGCATTCCAGATTTTGCCAGACGGACAGGCAGGCAACGACGACAATCGTGGAGCATCGGATATTGAATTGGCCTTAAAAGTGGCGGAAATTGGCCGCTTGCTCGATCGGGACGAATGGATCACTCGGGGGACGGATATTGCCGAGAAACTGCTTAATGAAGAGCCTTCATCGTACTACCTGGCTCAGTTTGTTGAGCTGCTTATTGAAGTGAAGCAACTGGCCCGTGCCGAACGACTTTGCATCAAGGAACTGGTTGCGCGGCTTCGTCAGAAGGATGGATTTGCTTTCCAATATGATGCTGATGAACGTTCGCCTCTTCATCAGCTCGCGCGCGTGTACCACGCCGGGGAACGTGTAGAAGACGTTTTGACGCTACTCGAAGAAGCACCCTGGTGGAAAGATCCTGACATTGGAACGATGCTCGAGAACAGTCAAGCCCCCGAAAGCGGCCATGGGCAACGCTCTCGTGCTCCTCTCCCCTTAATCGCCGCCAAGTCTCTTGCAGCAATGGGGAGACACGAGGAAGCACTGGCAATCGCGAAGGTAATCACTGAGAAGTGGCCAGGATACGATCCGGGCTGGCAATTGGCGCTGGAATTGGCGGGGGATGAATTCGTTCCGTTCGCGGAGGGGGTGTTTGCTCAGGATGCGTTTGAAGAGCGGCCCCTCATCTGGCTGGCCAGATACTATCTGGATCGGGGAGATCTTGTGAAAGCGGAGCAGTTCGCCAGACAGGCAATCGCGATTGATCCGTCTGACGGAGAGCAGGGGGGCGGGGACCGCATGCGAGTCTATGCCGTCCTTGCGGAGATCCTGAAGCAGGGAAATTCAGAGACGGCAAAAGTCTATCAGGGGGCCGTCAAAGCGATTCGTATGGCAGAGCTGGCTGATCAGCACTATGTCCAGGGAATGTTGTCCCGCGGAATCAGGATGTACCGGGCCAGCCTGCTGCTGTTCGCAGACGCCTACTGTATTCAGTCGCGGCTCGCGGTTCAGTTGGCGGATAGTGGAGACATGGAAGGGGCAGCCAGACATTATCAGCGTGCCTTCGAACTGATGCCCGACAGTTTCGGTCGTGTAGAAAGCCACTGCTTTGGCTGCGAAGGGGTTTTCAAAGGACCCTTGGCGGTCAAAATTGCCAATGACGTTTTTTCACGGCTTGTGGCAGAGAAGCCCGAACATCCGCGACTTCATTATCTTCTCGGTTATCTGCGTGAATCCGAAAAGAAATATGAAGAGGCATTAAGATCATTCGAAGAAGCGGTTCGTCTCGACCCTGATTATCTCAATGCTTGGGCGAAGATTTGCAGAACCCCACACAGGACGGGGACGATACACACCGATCGGGACCAGGCTACCTTTGCGATTCTGCGGTTGGATCCAACTGGAAAACATTCCGTGCTCGATATTAGCGAAGTCACAGATTTGGCCCGACTTTGGACCGTTCTGCGAGAGAACGTACGGGACGTGCCGGACGTCAAACCTGATCCGCTGTTTCAATTGACGGCTTCGAAACTGGCGCAGGCTGTGCGAGAAGGCCAAGGCGATTGGAAAACACGTGAGCGAAACAGAAGCCGTGGGCCTCGTTTCTCTTCGCACCATCATCTCAGCTCGATTTCCAAACTTATTGGCTCAAATTCGGGGCCTGCGTTCTGACCGAGCTACGTGTTCCTGTGTGGGCAGAAAGAGTCGAACGACGCCTCGGTCCCCGTGCGACATGGTGCCCATTCCGGGAATAACATCTTGCTTGCTATAGATATATCTCACACCAAAACCGTGGTCGCACTGCGGTGATTGGAGAGGACGTGAACGACGACGGATTCGAACGGGTTCGACGGTCATCGGAAATCGCGGGAGGCGTCCTGGTAGCGACCGACTTCTTCTGACAGGTCGGTTAAGTGATCAACGACCAGATGCACGATCGCCTCCTGGCGTTGCAAGATCCCGCGCGCCAGGATGGCCGAGGCGCCGCGGGCGATCAGTCGAAACTTTTCCCAGATGTTGACGTGAACGACAAGATTCGTCGTTCCCGTCTCGTCCTCGATCGTCATGAACGTGATCCCTTTGGCCGTACTGGGGCGTTGTCGCAGCAGGACCAGACCGGCGACACGGTATTTGCGGTCTGCTTCCAGGACCAGCAGATCACGGGCACGCACGATATTCTTTTTATCAAGCTCGGTGCGCAGGAATTTCAAGGGGTGTCCGCGCAGTGACAGTCCGGCCGTCTGATAGTCAGCAACAACTTCCTGTACCGGGGTCATCACGGGAAGAGCCGGTTTCTCTTCGGCATCCGGAACCCGGTCAAACAGCGGAGACCTTTCACGGGGCAGCATCGACTGCCAAACCGCCTCTCTCCGTCTTGCCTGGAAGGAATGAAAAGCGTCTGCCTTGGCCAGCAGCGCCAGTTCAGCCCGTCCCAGTCCGGTCCGCGATGAAAATTCTTCTTGCGACTGGAACAAGGAGACTTTGCGGACAGATTCAATTCGGGCGCCGGTGTCACGCCTGATCCCGTGGATCATGCGAAACCCAAGTCGCAGGGCAAAGGAATGCTGGGCCGCGTGGTGCGTCGGTGGGGAGACCGGTTCCAGCGTGCAGTCCCAGTTGCTTTGGTTCACGCAAACCCCGCGCACCTCCACCCCCTGGCGTCGGGCCTCGCCTACCAGTTGCGATGGGGCATAAAAGCCGAGCGGTTGACTGTTCAGCAGCGCCGCCGTGAAGAAGGCAGGCTCATGGCATTTCAGCCATGCGGACGCATACACCAGGAGTGCGAAACTCGCGGCATGGGACTCGGGAAACCCATACTCTCCAAACCCCTGGATCTGTTCATACAGGCGCAAGGCGAAGTCTTCCTCGTAACCGCGGGCCCTCATCCCGTCCAGCAGTTTGGCTCGAAATTTTTCCATGACCCCGGTCCGTCGCCAGGCTCCCATGGCGCGCCTCAACTGGTCGGCTTCACCCGGAGTAAACCCCGCCGCGACGACTGCCAGTTGCATGGCCTGTTCCTGAAAGATGGGAACACCATTCGTCTTCAAGAGAACTTTTTTAACGGCTTCACTGGGATAGGTGACCGGTTCTTCTTTGCTGCGACGGCGAAGATACGGATGGACCATATTTCCCTGAATCGGGCCGGGGCGAACAATCGCCACTTCCACGACCAAGTCATAAAAGCAATTCGGCTTCAATCGAGGGAGCATGCTCATCTGAGCTCGTGACTCGACCTGAAACACGCCGATCGATTCCGCACGGCACAGCATGGCATAGACTTCAGTGTCTTCGGCCGGAAGTGTCGCCAGTGTCCACGTGATTCCTTTATGAACCTTGAGCAGTTCAAATGACTTCCGGATGGCCGTCAGCATCCCGAGGGCCAGACAATCCACTTTCAGGATTCCGAGTGCGTCGAGATCGTTCTTGTCCCATTCAATCACGGTGCGATCGGCCATCATCGCATTTTCGATCGGAACCAGTTCACAGAGCGGCCCCTTGGTCATCACCATACCGCCGGTGTGCTGTCCCAGATGACGGGGGAACCCGAGCAGTTGCTCGACCAGAATGATTAACTGGCGACCCAGTCGCGAATGTGGATCAAACCCGACGGCGGCGAAGCGGTCGGCCATCACTGCCGGATCACTGCGAGAATGCTCCATGGTCTTGGCGAGAACATCGACTCGGTCCAGCGACAGGCCCAATGCCTTCCCGACGTCCCGGACTGCGGATTTGGGACGATAGGAGATGACTTCCGCCGTCATGCCGGCCCGTTCACGGCCATATTTCTGATAGATGTACTGGATCACTTCTTCGCGGCGCTCGTGCTCGAAGTCGACGTCGATATCAGGAGCCTCGTCCCGCTCCTGCGAGATAAACCGCTCGAACAGCACGTCGATCTTTTCGGGATCAACGGAGGTGACTCCCAGACAGTAGCAAACTGCCGAGTTCGCGGCGGACCCGCGTCCCTGACACAGGATTTTCCGCGATCGTGCAAATCGGACCAGATCCCAGACGGTCAGGAAGTAAGCCTCGTAGTGCAGTTTTTCAATCAGCTTCAGTTCGTGATTCAGCAGGTTTTCAACATGCGGTGGAATTCCGTCCGGGTAACGGTGTCGAGCCCCTTCCCAGGTCAGTTGCTGCAGCCAGTGGAATGGGGTTTTTCCTGGAGGAGCCAGTTCTTCAGGGTATTCATATCGCAGTTCATCCAGCGAGAACTTACAGCGATTGGCAACTTCCACTGAGCGCGAAACGACCTCGGGGCAGTCGCGGAACAGTCGCCGCATGTCGTCGCCCGATTTTAAGTGGCGTTCCCCGTTCGGCAGTCGGGCGGCACCCAGTTCCGCGACGGTGCATTTCAGGCGGACCGCCGTCAAAACGTCATGCAAGTACCTGCGTTGTGGTTCGTGATACAGGGGACTGTTACACGCCACGAGAGGCACATTCGCCGCAGTGCTGATCGATTGAAACTGCTGGAGAGCCAGACTGTCGCAGGGACCCAGATGGAGGTGCCCCAGGGCATAACAGCGGTCCCCGAACAGCGACTTCCAGCGGCGAAGGTCGGTCGCCTGTTCCTCCGGCCGGTTCGAATCGAGCAGGACACAGGCGATCAAGCCTTCATGGTGATCGGCCAAATCCTGGAAGAAGAGCTGGCAGTCCCCTTTGATGGTTCGCCGCTTGCCCAGAGTCAGTAACCGGGCAAGGTGCCCGTAACCGTTGCGGTTCATCGACAACAGGATCGCGGTACTGCTGTCCTGGAGCGAGATCTCGGCACCGATGAGCAGCTTCAGCCCGATCTGCCGAGCGGCGGCATGAGCACGGACAACCCCGGCCAGGCTGTTGCGATCGGTAATCGCCAGCGCGGCATAGCCCAGTTCTGCGGCTCGCTGAACAAGTTCATCCGGGTGGGATGCGCCGCGAAGAAAAGAGTAATTGGTGAAACAGTGGAGCTCGGCGAAGCCTGCTTCCGGGACGCAAGGCTTCGGGTCAGGCGACGCGAGCGCGGGATGGTGAGGCGGCCGCAGTTTCGGAAATGGTTGTTCTGGCATACGTGCCTGGCATCAAAAAAATCCTTCCTTGGGATTGCTTGAAATCACCTTTCCGGATGTTCGGTCACGCAGAGTCGCCCGGGGAAGGGAATGAGTGCCACTGGAAAGGTCCACGGAAGGGCAAAGCACCGGCAAATGCAGGCACGCTTCGCCCTTCCTGATTCCTGTGGTCTATTCTGGCAAGCGGGGATGCCGCTGACTAGAGGGGCAGGAAAACGAGTGTTCCGCTGATCATGTCGGGGACGACCAGCTGCTTGTTCTTGGCGTCGTAGTAAAAGTCAGCGGCCGACTTCAGGCCTTCCAGAATGACCTTGGCTTCACGGGTTTTGCGGTCCACCTTCCAGACTTTGCCCTGAATCCAGCTCGACGCGTAAATCGCGTCTTTGGTCACGGTCAGTCCATCGATCCCGCGCATCCCCGAGGCAAGGGATACAAATTTGCCGTCATGGTACTGGACGACCTCGCCCGAGAAGAATTCTCCCACGAAGACTCCTTCCTCATCGGCGACTTCGCTGACGGTCACACCGTTAGGGAATCGAACGGCGGAATTGCCCGCAGGAACAGCGACGCTGACGTCACCTTTCAGGGTCACCTTGTAGATGGTCCCTTTTTTCGGCAGGTCCTTGGCTTCCTTGCTGTCCAGAGCCCACAACTTGCGTTCGCCACTGGGATCGAACATCGGAGCAGGGGAGCTCATTTCGCTCACGTAAACGCTGGCACCGTCTTTTCCGGCGGCGACGTCGTTCAGAAACTCGATCGGATGAGGGAAGTCCTTGGCTTCGGCGAGCTTGGTTGCCTTGCCGGTTTTGTCAATTTTCCACAGGGTCGTTTCATCGGCCGTCACCAGGTAATCACCGACAAATGCGATTCCCTTGGGGGCATTGAATCCTTTGGCGAAGACGGTGACCGTTTCACCATCCACGGCAACGACAGTCCCATCGCCGGGGACTTCATCATTGATCACGGTGACGTAAAGCTTACCATCGAAACCTCGACAGACGCTTTCGGGGTTCTTGCCGACCGCAACGGTCTTCTTTGATTGAGCCTGTGTCAGGCCGTCACAAACCAGGGCAAACGCAAGGCAGGACAAGATCACGCGTAGCATCGGCAACTCCTTGGGGTATTCTTCGTCAGGGACCGCTTACGATTTGCAGCATAGAAGAAGTGGCCGAGAATTCAACTCAGCCCCCAAGGTGGGATGTGTCGCCAGAGAGCCTTTGGTTCAGCGGACGGCGACCGGGAGGGGCGTCTCGTTTCTAAAGCTTTTCTCCTCTACGAGTCTCCTCTGCGAGTCTCCTCTGCAATTCGCCCTGTCGATCCTTCGGCAGGAAAGCCGAATTGGAAATCTGAAGGCCTCAAGACCGACCTCCCCCTTCCTCCTCGCGTTGCCGAGGGATCAGGAATGAAGGATCAGGAACGAGGTCCTGCCGATTCCACCTCAGCACGTGGTCCGGCGGATCGCGATGGAGCCGATATCGCAACCCTGGATATCGCAACCCTGTAAGAAGAGACCGAACCGGCTGACAATTCAGTCGATTCGGTCTCATTTGCGGATACCGGCTCAGGTGATGGACGTTTGCAACGAGTTGCCGCCATCGCTCAGGCCGCAAGCCTGGCTCGTCGACGATGCGCAGCGAGTGCCAGGCCCAGTCCTCCCATTCCCGCCAGGACCATCGTCGAAGGCTCGGGAACCGGGGCGAATGTCGTGGCGAAAGAAATGTTGTTGATGTTCAACACGGCTTCGAGTTCCGTCGACTGCAGCAGAACCGAGGTAAATGCGACGTCGTCTGTCACGCCGACAAAATCGAGCAGAGTATAGTCGCTGGCAGTCGAGGATTGTGTGAAGCTGTTTCCGTTCGAGAGTGTAAATGTTACGTCGTATCCGAGGAACGTCCCGAAATTCAGAGCGAATCCATGAACCGGTCCGGAGAACTCGATCAGGATATTGACTGCTTCAGGCGTGCTACCGGGAGAGGAGTTCTGTGCCGAGATCACCGCAGGGACCCCAGACGCCAGGGGGCCAATATTGTAAAGACTGAGAAAACTATCCTGATCGTTGACGGATGTGGACTGGCTGAACATCAGGCTTCCGTAGGAATGAGAGGCGTCACCTTGTCCGAAGTCGACGAACGTATTCGGACTTGGGTCGGGAATCGTCTCTGTCGTGATACCGGAAACATTCGCACTCCACGAAGCCAGATCAGCATAGGTTACCATCGCTGCGGTGGCATGACCTGTTTGGAGCAGGAGTTCTGCAAACAGGGTCGCGGCGAAGAGGGAACAAAACGTCAGGCTTTTCACGGATGCAACCTTTACTGTTCAAATGTGAGTTTCTAATACGTGAACAGAATAGCGGTCGGATTCAGGAGAACGCAAGAAGATTAAAAAATCGCACGCACAATTCTGCGGGGGGGCAAATACGGCCCTGCAGGCCTTCATTTTCGAAGGAAATCGAAGCGTTAGAAATCCTGCTGGCACACTTTCCGCCGCTGTATTGGCGGCCGCAGACGCTCTGGCAGGGACCGCGTCAGGTCTCCCTCGCCTTTGACTCTCTCTGGGTCGGAACGCGAGGCTACGTGTCTCATGCGCGTTGCGCTGTGGGATTCCGGTGATTATTTTCCCCGGCTCTTTTCTTTCGGCTCACCATCGGGATACATCAGCGGTGACGGGTCGACAGGGGGCAATGAGAGTCTGGTTGCGGTGTCGATGTGTAAAAAGACCGCTGCCGTTTTGTCGGCGAAGACGAGACGCCAGGTCGGGTTTTGCAGCATCCCATTAATCGCGGGTCGCGATGAGCGACTATCGAGAATCACGACGGGAGGTTCTCCTTCCCGAAACAGGTTTTGCCAGATCGGGTCACCTGCCGCCATTGCTGCGAGAATGCCGTTGTAGAGTTGGAATGTCTGCTGGGTGCAGACTTCCAGGCGTGCGTCCATGAAGACCTTTCGCAGAGGCCCATTGTGGTACACGTAGACTTCGGCCTGACCGATGTGAGCCACGAACGCGC
>NZ_DASWWZ010000350.1:0-3489 GCF_036405755.1 Schlesneria sp. | reverse complement strand
CGTCCGCTTCGATTTCGCCCTGGGATGTTTTGGCTGCAGTAATTGCGGGATGACCGTTGCTTGCCAACTGACGGCCGGTCGTGAAGCCCAGGAATTCATGATGTTCTCGAACATCAACACCACGAGATTCCAGCAGCTTCTTCCACGACGACATCAGCTTGTCAGGGCGCAAATGAGCGTCTCCGGGGAAATGCCACCCCCCCGCAAGTCCCGGTTTCAGAGCCGGTTCCAGTTCTGTCACCGCATCGCCATCGTAGCGGTCGGCACCGTGATTGAAGTGAGTTCTGAGGATCTGATTCGTCTCGGCAAAGTGCTCCATCCCGGCTTGATGCAGAAATGGGTAGAGGATGCCGGACATCTGCCATTCCGCATCAATGGGCTCGTTTGCGAAGAGGTCCTCGTAGAGAGCCTTGGACGAATTGAGCATCAACTGCAGGGTGACGCCCGATGCGAGCATGTCCTTCATATTGCAGTGACGGGCAAACTCGAGCAGAAACCGCCACAGCGACAAATCCAGCCGAGGCTTGATGGAAAACGGCGAGTTCGGACTGATCATCGCTTTGAGCGTTTTCTTCATCACGCCGGGACCGGGCAGTGGAAGAATATGGCTCGGACAGACGTATCCGCAATTGCCGTGCGCCGCTCCGCTGCCGATGGTCTTCTTTTCGACAATCGTGACCTGAGAACCGGATTGACTGAGATAGTGAGCGCAGGCCGCTCCGATGACACCACCGCCGATAACGACCACGCGTTGACTCAACTCTCAAACTCCTCAGCGAACTCGATTCACTTCAGAAAAGGTAACAAATAAGTTCCTGTTCATTTACCACATTTCTTCAGGAACTGCACCGCTCGGGGGTGATTCCCATTTGAAATGGGTCCGCCGGGTCAAGAATCAGATTTGCCTCCGCCGTGATGTAGGCCGTTCCGGCAATTCGGGGAATGATGCGTCCGTTCTCATAGCGGAATGTCCCCTCAAAGACACTCCCGAGAATACTCTCCTGTCGCCAGACTTCTCCCGGCATCAGCTTTCGATCCGCTGCCAGACAGGCCAGTTTCGCTGACGTCCCCGTCCCGCACGGTGAGCGGTCATAGGCCGCTCCGGGACACAGCACAAAGTTACGGCCGTGGTTCTGCGGGTCGACGGGCGGGCCGATGAATTCAATGTGGTCGATTTCTCCCCCTTCTGCGCCCGTTATTCCATTCTCACGAAGAGCCCGCCGAATACGCTGCGCGCTTTGGGTAAGAACGTCGACTTCAGGCAAGCGGAATGGGACGGATACCCCCGGCAACTGTGACGTTAGCCCTGGCAGCGATGCGAAGTCGACCAGAAAAAACCAGTTTCCTCCCCAGGCGACGTCGCCGGTCACGGGGCCGACTTCCTCAACGTCAATTGTAATCCCTTGCGTGAACCGGTAGCTGGGGACATTATCAAAGACGACGCGGTTGGCTCCATCGTATTCGAAAAGTACGGTCCCGACGGGAGTTTCCAGCCGGTGCGTTCCCGCCTGGATCCGGCCAAGATGGCCGAGTGTGACCGCAAGTCCGATGGTGGCGTGCCCACACATCCAAAGCGGGCCGACGTTGTTGAAATAGATGACGCCTGCCACCGCCAGCGGGTCGACCGGCTCACACAAGAGTGCTCCCACCAGCACGTCAGACCCGCGCGGCTCATTGATCACGGCAGAACGAAAATCGTCAAAGTGATCCCGGAAGCGGTTTCTTCGCTCAGCAAGCGAGTCACTTCCGAGATCAGGCCCCCCCGCGATCACAACGCGCGTTGGCTCTCCGCCGGTGTGTGAGTCGATGACGTGAACGATGTGTTTCTTGAAAAGGTCACGCATGGATCACGTGGAGAAAGACCAGAACGGGACGAGCGCAAACGAAACGAGAGAGCGTTCGGCTACACGTCGCTCAGATCGTCATCTTCCGCTTCAACTTCTTCGAACTCACTTTCGACGCGTTCACGATGCGTTGCTTCATGCTCCGCAATTAAAGCTCTCGCTTCCGCTTCGTACTCGGCAGGAACATACACATGGCAGGGAACTGCAGAGATTCCTGGAAACGGGCCATTCGCGTCTTCCACCGATCCGGCGATCCCTGCATCCGCGAGCATGGCTTTCACCAGTGCGGCATCGAATGCCTGGGGTGTTGAGTAAACCGAGACGAGGGACTCTGAAGAATCGGTAGACATAGTTCAAACTCCGTATAGGCAACAGGACGTGTGATGTCTCTCTGCCGTAGCAGATCGTAATCGAGACAGGCCAACGATGCGGACGGATACTTAACCATCCAGATTGTGGCACCGCACAGATGCTGAAATCAAGTCGGACAACTCATGTGTCATCCATAGGTTAGAAACGTCTAAAAGGCGTGTGAGGATCAACATCCTCTCATTTTCATCTGAGGGCGCAGGTTCACCTGCGTGCCCTCAGAGCCGGTTGACTCGCAGTCGTCCCCACTCAAGAGAAAACCGCAGGACAATTGAACCAACCAGGAGACTGCATGATCGCCCAACGCACCCTCAGCGAAGGTGCGAGCGTGACGAGTCCCACACCGTTTGCACTCTAGGTCGCGCCAGAGGATGTGGCGACTTCGTGAGCATCGGAAATAAACTGATGACCTCCCGGTCGAACGGTGAGGACCGGACAAGGGGCAACCCGAACCAGTTTTTCTGCGACCGACCCCATGAGTAAATGAGAGAGTCCAGAGAGCCCGTGAGTACCTGCGACGATGAGGTCGATATCGTGAGCTTTCGCATAGTTCACGATTTCGTCTACGGCGTAACCTGACGTTACGCTCGTCACGACACGGCTTTCTTCTGGCCAGCTCGCGACCTCATCTGCAATCCGCTGTTCGGCGTGCCGGATCAGATCGGTGACGCCTGTTTCCGGCATCGTCCAGGATGTGGTCGCATCGGGGAATGGAAGGACGGGCGGGACCACCACGTGCAGAAGGTGTAATTCCGATCCCATCTGTTCAGCGAGCGCTAGCGCGTAGTGCTGGGCCTCAATTGCCGGTGCGCTGAAATCCGTCGGAAACAGGATCTTGTGAATTGAAACTTGCATGGTGCCTCCTCCTCAAATGAACCGGTCATCGGATCTCGTCAAACGACTAACTTCAATGAAGCAAGACTCGGTCAGCAGACAGTAGAGCACGATCGATGCCGAACAATCAATTAAATAGTTCGATTCGGGAAGAAAGCCTTGTTCGCTGAAATCCGTGCGTCAGCAACGCGTCTCGCGAACACTTAAGACTCGACGCTGAACAGCACTGCAGAAGTCCTTGCAGGCTTGTGGTTAATGTCGCGACACGAAAAGTCGTTTCGATTAGAGAGGGTCCGGTAGACGGCAATCCGCCGATTCAGGAAATCCCGTTCGACGAGTGGTCAAAAGGGATGCAGCTGACCGACCTCAGACCAGCTCCCTATCTGATCGCCTGCACGAGGCCCCTCAAAATTTTCTGGGTCCTGCCGTGAGAGAAATCAGA
>NZ_DASWWZ010000349.1:0-2036 GCF_036405755.1 Schlesneria sp. | reverse complement strand
GTGACCCCGCAATTGAAACAGGCGATATTCGACAAGCTGCAGTCGCACTTCGGCATGGAGCTTCCCACCACCCCAGGCCTCGACACTCTGGCCTGTATGGAGGGGGCGGATCGTGGTGAACTGAAATTCGGCTTCTGTCTGGGAGGCAACCTCTATGGGTCCAATCCGGATGCGGCCTTCGCCAGACAGGCCCTGTCGAAACTGGACATGCTGGTGTACCTCAATACGACGCTCAACACGGGCCACGCACATGGACTGGCGAAAGAAACAATCATTCTTCCCGTGCTGGCGAGAGATGAAGAGCCGCAGTCCACAACGCAGGAATCGATGTTCAACTTCATTCGCCTGAGTGACGGTGGCCCATCACGTCACGCGGGGCTCAAGAGCGAGATTGAGATCATCGCAACAATTGCCAGCGGCGTTCTCGGCAATGAGGGTCCCATCGACTGGGAATCGATGCAGAACACGAATCGAATTCGTGAAGCGATCGCCAAGGTGGTCCCCGGCTTTGAACAGATCAAGGATATTGGCGAGACGAAGAAAGAATTCCAGCTCGACGGCCGCACGTTTCACACTCCCCAGTTTCCGACAAAGACGGGTCGAGCCCAATTGCGGGTCCATCCGCTGCCGGAACTGGTCGGCGGACCGAACGAACTGCGGTTGATGACGATTCGCAGTGAAGGGCAGTTCAATACCGTCGTCTATGAAGACTATGACCTCTACCGAGGCATTGAAGGCCGGTACGTGATCCTGCTGCACCCGGAAGACCTGGATCGATTCCACCTCAAGCCGGGTCAGAAGACGACCGTCCGAAGCAACGCAGGAGAAATGGTCGACATCATCGCCACCCCCTTGGAAAAAATTCGTCCCGGTAATGCCGCGATGTACTACCCCGAATGTAACGTCCTGGTACCACGGACGTCGGATCCCCGATCGCGAACGCCTGCCTTCAAGTCGGTCATCATCTCGATCGAACCGAGCAGGGCAGGGCGTTTCCCCGTGCAGGTCCCAGTGGTGCGGTGATTCCGACTCTCTCGCTCTGTCAATCTGGAAGGTGGGCGATCAAAGCGTGAGAGAGTCCATTTCTCCGCCGTACAAGCGGACGTTATCACGGGTAGCGACGGTAAGAGTTTCGCTGGTCAACTCGCCGAGCCCGCGCCGTTCCGTGTCCGACCCACATTCCAGAATTCCCACCGTCACGTAGTTCCGAGGCAATTCATTCCATGACGATCGTTGGACTTGATATCGGCGGAGCTAATATCAAAGCGGCTGATCAGCAGGGGCAAACACTCAGTCGCCCCTTCGCCATCTGGCGCCACCCGGAACGTCTGGCAGCCGAAGTGGCATCGATCCTTCGGTCCTTTCCGGGGTGCAACGGAGTTGCCCTGACGATGACAGCCGAACTGGCTGACTGCTTCACAACGAAAGCCGAAGGAGTGACCTCGATCCTCGACTCTGTCGAAGCGGGAATGCGTGATTTCAGCAACGCGACCACTTCGCATGACTTGGACGCTCCTGCTGCGAAATTGTCCGTCTGGACGACCCGAGGCCGGTTCGTCGACGCCCAAACGGCACGCGAACAGACGGAAGCGGTCGCCGCCGCAAACTGGCACGCGTTGGCCACCTGGTGTGGGCAGTACGCACCAGCCGGTTTCAGTCTGCTTGTTGACATTGGCACCACGACGACCGATCTGATTCCTCTGCATGAGGGAAGGCCGGTCTCACTGGGACTGACGGACCTGAGCCGACTGCAGAGCGGCGAATTGTGTTATTCGGGCATTCGACGCACACCCATTTGCGCCTTAGCTCATAGCGTCCCTTTTCGTGATGGCTATTGCCCACTCGCCGCCGAGATTTTTGCGACAACTCTCGACCTCTACTTATTACTTGGTGACCTCGCGGAAGATGCGAATGATCTGGAGACGGCCAACGGCAAACCGGCCACCCGAGCAGAAGCCCGGCACCGCATCGTGAGAACGTTATGCAGTGATGGGAACGCGATTTCTCAGAATGAAGCAATCGAGATGGCGAGATTT
>NZ_DASWWZ010000348.1:0-21340 GCF_036405755.1 Schlesneria sp. | reverse complement strand
AACGTCAGCTTATCAATTGCACTGTCATGGGGCAGAGGGAAGAGAAACTTGACTTCGATCGGGTTGCTACCCATATTCACAAACGTCTGTGATACCTGGGTTCGAGCGACCTGGTCCGTGATGCGAGAATGAATTGCAAGCTCTTTGATTTTGTAGGACGCAGAACTCACAACCGGGGTTGATGGTGGGTGAGGCGGGTGATGTGGACGGGGGAGCGGAACAGGGGAACTTGTAACGATCAGGACCCCTTGGGCAGCAGCGACGGAGTGCATGAGGCCTGTTATGATGCCCAATGCAAGAAACAAGTAACGTTTCATGGAGCCCTCCTGAACAAGACGAATTTCTGAGGCCGATGTGAATGGTCGTCGTGGCGAGAGGATGCAAAGGCCCGACGTTGTTCCCCTGGATCTTCGACGTGACCTGTTGAGGAAAGTTCCCGTGAGAACCCGGAAATCGCCAAATGCTCTGGATTTGACTTCACTGCCATCGACCACTCTCCGAATTGGGTTCCCGAATCGTCTCCATTCCCGGACGAGGGTCTTTAACTCCCTGACACGCCTTCGGAACGGGGTGAATCTGACCCAGATCCGTTGAACATGGCGCCAGCCGCTTTTACTAAAACACGTTCCTGCGTTTGCCACGTTAAAAATTTCGAGAGACCTGCACACATGCCTTCCGAAGCTCAAACGATTCTCGAGACTCGCCGTAACGAACTACTCCATCACGAATTGTATCAATCCGTTCAAACTGTCGAGAATCTCCGATGTTTCATGTGTGAGCACGTTTTCGCAGTCTGGGACTTCATGTCACTGCTGAAGCGTCTGCAACAGATTGTGACCTGCTGCGAGGTTCCATGGCTTCCATCTGCAGATGCGTCGCTCGCACGGTTTATCAACGAAATCGTCCTGGGAGAAGAGTGTGACGAGGATGGGACTGGCGGATATGCCAGTCACTTTGAACTGTATCTGAGCGCCATGGACGAAATCGGCGCCGACTCGCGTCCGATTCGTGCCTTCGTCAAGAAGCTGGAAAATCGTGTGCCCCTGGCCACTGCGCTGGCCGAGGCCGAAATTCTTCCCAGCACTCGCGAATTCGTGCGGACCACAATCCAACTGGCAACGATCGGCCAGCCACACGAAGTTGCCGCAGCATTCTTTTACGGTCGGGAAGATATCATTCCTGACATGTTCACCCGATTAGTGGAATCACTGCCTCAGCAGGGGGTGAGCGTGGGGAGACTTGAGCATTACCTGCGTCGCCACATCGAACTCGACGGCGACGATCATGGACCGCTCGCCGAAAAACTGGTCACCCGGCTCTCCGCCGACCGGCCCTCGAAAAAAGACGAAGTGACAGCAGTCGCGACGCAGGCGATTTCGCAGCGAATTGCGCTGTGGGACGGGATTCTTGCTGAAATTCGACGCAGTCAATGACGACGCGATCTATTCTGCTCGGATTTGGATGACCAAAGTTGAATGCCCAAAGTTCAGGGCCAGCGATTAAGCGGACTCACTGGAGGATTGCCACCCGTGAAGTTCACCTGTGAAGATGGTGTCCGCTGACGCAACTCCGGTTCCGTTCGCTCAGGCGAGCGGTGTGGCTAAGGCACTGAAGGTGACTCAAACTAGGAACTCGGTTCAGAATGGGTTGTTGAGTCGAGCGGGTCTCGGGTATGGTTCCGTCACCCTGAAGGGGCGCGTTCAAACAGGTCGAATCGTATTGTGAGGGCGGTACATGCAACGTTGTCTGGTTACGGGTGGAGCAGGATTTATCGGCAGCCACCTGTCCGAGCGTCTGCTGGAGAAGGGTTACGAAGTGACAATCCTCGACGACCTGTCCACGGGCCGTCGTGAAAACCTGGTCTCGATCGAGAACCATCCTCGACTGACGATTCGTACGGGATCCATCACCGACTCCGTTCTGCTCGCAGAAGTCATGACGAATGTGGACGTCATTTACCACATGGCCGCCGCAGTCGGGGTGAAACTGGTCGCTGACGATCCGGTTCGCACAATCCAGACGAACATCTATCCCACGGAAGAACTGTTGAGGCTTGCTGTTCAGCGAAAGCAGCGCGTCTTCATCGCTTCAACGAGTGAAGTCTATGGCAAGAACGAGAAGGAACGCTGGACCGAGGAAGACAACCTCGTGTTCGGGCCAACTTCGCGCCCCCGTTGGGCATACGGCTGTTCGAAAGCCATCGACGAGTTTCTGGCACTGGCGTTTCATCGACAGTTCGGTTTACCGGTCGTCATCGGCCGATTCTTCAACGTCGTTGGCCCGCGGCAGGTGGGCCACTACGGAATGGTCATTCCCCGCTTCGTGGATGCGGCGCTCCAGGGTGGACCGATCGTGGTATACGATGATGGCCAGCAGATCCGCTGCTTTGGCCACGTTCGAGAGATTGTTGAGGCTGTGATCGGGCTGGTTGAGACCCCCGCCGCTCATGGCTCGGTCTATAACATCGGTAGCGATTTCCCTGTGACGATTCGTCAGCTTGCCGAAGAGATTATCCAGCGAGTCAATCCGGCCATCAAAGTCGAATATCTTCCTTACCGAGAGGCCTATGGCGACGATTTTGAAGATGTTCGCCGTCGCGTACCCGATGTGTCGCGTCTGGAAAACATGCTGGGCCGTAAACCAGAGATGTCGCTGGGAGAAATCCTGGATGACATAATCCGCTGGAAGAGAGAACAACTGACTGCAACAACCCGGTAATTCGCTGGGGCAGATGGTAACGGAGAGGTTTCCCATCTCACGAGAGGGAACTTGTCTGGTAACCAGTCTGCCAGGATGGTCCAGCGACATCGCCGAGTTGGTCATTCGAGAGGTAGAGACGCCGATTCTGATGACACCTTTAACGCCGAATCCTGTTCTGATTGATGACGCTGAACTGCTGCATTTGATCGCAACGCCGCGACAGCGTTTGTTTTCCAGCTTGAACCGGGCATCCGCCTTTACACCCTTGATCGTGGTGTGCTGTGCGCTGCCGGCATTCCTGCTGCTTTCGCACAACGGATTGAACGAAATCGCCTCGATGTGGGGATTGCGAAGTCTTGCCGTTGCCAATGCGAATTCGCTGGAAGCACTGCTTCAACCGGGACTCAATGACGCCGGGCAGCCGTTGCTGTTTCAGCCACCGCTGGCAGCTTGGCTGAACGGGTTTGTGGTCCGAATCCTCGGACCGGCTCATCCCCTTTCGCCGGCGCTCGTCTCATTGCTGGCTACAGGCGCGGCGATCTGGCTGGTCACGCGGTGCGCGTGGCGGATTGGGGGCGCGAATACCGCTCTCATTTCGGCACTGCTGATGTGCAGTCATCCTCAGGTGCTGGAATCGTCGGTCGTACCGACGAATACTGCCATCGGGACATGTCTGTTCCTGGCATCCGTATTCGGTCTGCAGCGTCACCTCGAACGGAAAACATCCCTGCTGTCACCCAGTCTGCTGCTCAGCAGTATCACATGGGGATTTACCCTCCTGGCGATTGGACCGATCGCGCTCAGTCTGCCGCTGGTCTTTATTCTGTTCAACTGGACTTCGCGCCGTACCTGTCGGAGACAACCGACGGAACCGTCGGCCGATTGTGTGACGGGTTGCTGGACATCAAAACGATCGCTGCTGATCTTCATTTGCCTCGGCCTGTTGGTCGGTGGCTGGTGGGAGGTCATGATGCTCTCGAAATATGGGCTGGCGTTCTGGCAACCCTGGTGGGCGTGTGTCCCCAAAGAGTGTCTCGCAGGGGTGGCTTCGGAATGGCAGTCGACCGTCTGTCCCCTCTTACAGCAGTCAGGTGGTGAGTGGATTGTGCAGACAGCGATGGTGCTCGGCTGGATGCTGATAGGCCTGCATCGAACATCGCGTGAGCGACGTCATTCCGAAAATGACACCGCACGACACCGCTTTCAGCTTCTGCTGCTGTGGTGGGCGGTCATGCTGGCAGGGCGTATTCTCGCGGAAATTATGGGAATGGTCTGGTTCCGCAATACATCCATCTGGAACGTGGCTCTGGTCACCCCCACGATTCTGCTTGCCTCGTTAGGGTTCGGAACCGTCAGTGAGCGACTGATTTCCCGCCGCGGGGAAGGGGTGCTGATCGTTCTCGTAGTGGGATTGATCGTCTGGCGACTGACTCTTTCTGAGCTGACCAGCGTGATTGCAGGTGGAGTGACCGCCACAATTCTGCTGTTCGGTCCAATCGTGGGTGCATCCAGCAGACAGACCCAGTCAGGCTGGTCAGAGGGAACCTGGCGCCATCTCATGCGAGTGACTGTCTACGGGTCGTTACTGGCGTGCTTGTCGGCAGGGTTGGGGTTACGAACTTCACGACTTGATGACGAAACCCGGTTGGCTCATTTGAAAGAACGTCTGATTACGCTGCCAGACGTCCGGCGGATCTCACTTGTCGCCTCACGCGACCCGATTCCCGTTGCGCTCAGCTACCTGCTTCGTTGTCGCTGGCCGCATGCAGAAATGGTGTCATCCGAGGGCTGGGACGTCGGGATGTCGAACGCCATGGAGAAAGAAGGGCAGATGCCGGCATCCCGGTTCCTGGTCCTTGAATGGACACGACGCGAAATCCGGATGTCGGCCGACGCCAGTCAGTATTGGCAAATGTCCGCGGTCGGAGAGCCCATGCGCTTCTATGGTCGCCGATTGTCACTGGTGTTGATCGAGCCGAAAACCTGATCCGGTTGATCTGATCCGGTTGCTGAACTGTCGTAGATGTGCCAGGCAGTGCTCGCGCGTCGTTGGCTGCAAAGTGCGAGGGTCGCAGCAGTTTACCGTACCCACTATCTGGGATCGAGCATCGGAAAGAACTGCTCGTAACCCATTTCGATCAGCCGTTTCTTCAGTAATTCAATCCGCTCGGACTCGGGCAAACCGTTGAAGACGCTGAAAAGCACGCATCCCATCACAATACTGGTCACACGGACCACGCTCATCGGAAGCTGAAACGGAGTCAGATCTGCAAAGATTTCGTCGGCACTGCAGTATTCACCGAACTTCTGTCCGTTGTAGAGCATTTCGACTCCACAAAAATCACCCGCCCATTCGTAGTCGAACGGGCCATAGACCTTGCGCCGGTGTTTCACCCAGAATCGGCTGCCGTTGAGATAGACGCCATGACTGCCGGACACGATCAATTCTCAGTGAAGGGAAAGGGGGTAAACGAGCGAATCGGGTAAACGATAATCTGAGGGTGGTCAGCCTTGTCTGGTTGTTACGAGCGGAACGGAGTCTGATCGCGACAATTCGTCTTCAAAATGAGTCATCATTGCTTCATTCGATTATGAAGATCGCCACGTTTTCAGCAAGATGGATCGTTCGTGCTGTTGAGCGACTTCGGAAGTGGTCGATACGATCAGCAAATCGATCTTGAGTGAGGCTGGGGCAGCATCGGCAATTGCTGCTGGTCTCGGCATTTTTCCCGCTGCGGCGAGTGACAAATGAAAACGGCTGCCCTGCAAAAGCTGCGAAACAAACTGGCTCAGGATTCGTCCGTCTTCGGGCTATGGGTTACCCTCGAATCCCCCAGCATCACGGAAATTGCCGTGGGCCTTGGTCTCGATTGGGTGGTGATTGACGCCGAGCATGGACATCTGGATTGGAAAGAGATCGTCGAACACATCCGAGCGACGGTCCGCAGTGAGACCGTTGCTCTGGTTCGAATCGCCGAACTGAACTCGGGCCTGATCAAGCGCGCCCTCGACATTGGGGCTGATGGCGTCGTCATCCCGTGGATTGAAACGGCGGATCAACTCCGTCAGGCGGTCAATTTCGCGAACTACCCCCTTGAAGGGTCACGCGGGATCGGGGGCGAACGGGCCACCTGCTGGGGACAGTGTCTGGCTGAACATACGGCTGACGCGAACGAGAACGTGCTGGTGGTCCCGATTGTGGAGACCGTGCGCGCGATCAGGCAAGTCCCCGTCATGTGTCAGGTGGACGGAGTGGAATTGATGTTCTTCGGGCCGGCCGATCTCTCCTCGACGGCTGGGCATCGAGGCCTGTGGGAAGGTCCGGGTGTGGCTGATCAGATTCATCAGGCGCGCGAGACGATCCGCCGCGCCGGCCGTCATTGTGGCGTGCTGGCGACTGGTCCTGATGATATCAAAGCGCGGCAACAGCAGGGCTTTCGCATGATTGGCCTGGGGATGGACGCGGGACTGCTCGTCCGGTCCCTCCGCTCGTTGCTGGCCTCCGTTGGACGAGACCGACTGATGCAGTCGTCACTGACACCGACGGAAAAGCCGCTGAACCCCCCACCGCTGGCCCGCCCTCCCGAATCGATGCGGCCTGATCGGGACGAAGTCATGTGTGATGTCGGAAATGGCCCTCGCGCTGAAATTGCCCAGGGGGTGAACTTCGAGTGTCTGGTCGGGCGGCATAACCAGGCCCGCAATCTCACGACAGGGATTGTCACATTCGCCCCCGGTGCCGTATTGCCTTACCATGATCATATCTTCACTGAGTCGATTACTCTGCTGCAGGGAGTAATGACCGTCGAGGTGGAAGGGCGGTCTTACAGTCTCAAAAAGCTCGATAACGTGGTCATTCCTGCCGGACTCGCCCATACGGCACGCAATGTGTCCGCGTCAGAACCCGCAGTGTTGCACGTGGCGATGGGGACAGATTCACCCAGCCGGACACTTGTTGACAAGTTCTTCTCACGCCGCGCGATGCCCGAGACTTCTACCGGAATGCCGGGGGCAGAACGAGTCAATCGCTATGCCACGGCCCCCCGTGTCGTCCCCGGTCCGAATGCCGAATTCATCGATTGCTTTAACGCGTCTCTGGTTCCCGGAATCGAAATGAGCGGGGGATATGGATTGTTTCATCCCGGGGGGCGACTCCCCGCGCACGTTCACGATTTCGATGAGTCGATCTGCATTATCTCTGGAACCGCGACCTGCGTCGTTGAAGGGCGAAGGTACTCGATGAGCGACTGTCAAACGGCACTGCAGCCACGCGGACGAGTCCACTACTTTATCAACGAATCCAACGGACCGATGGAGATGCTGTGGGTCTATGCCGGACCAATGCCCGAACGCATTATCGTGGACGAATCGTGCGCAACTGTTGCGGGGAATCCCTGGCGGGCCACGCCCGCAACTGCACCACTGCACCGCTAAACGAACCTTCCTGCGGGGACGCGATTTTTCGAGTTTGTCGATTCCAGACCGTTGGCCTTCCCGAAGCCATGGTCGCTCACGTTTCCACCGCATATCGCTCGCCTCAATCCGACTTCAGCAGCAGGACTCGCAGCGCGGGACCGTTTCGCACGGAGCCTGAGTTGGGTAGCATGCTGTGACGTCTGACGCGCCAAGCGCGGGCGGTCACTCGAAGCAGGACTTCGGGTGTATCGTGTGAGGCCCATCGAAGAATTTTATCCCCGGATGAAATGACCGTCTGATGATGAATGTCGATCCCGCGGACCATCGCCCATCGCGGGCGGAGCAACTGCTAGAGGCCGCGGAGAATTGCGCCGGGGGTTGCCACTGGCAGCAGGCGAACGCACTTTTTCATCAGGCCATCTCGTGCGATGACACGCCCGCCAGTCGTATCGCGTACGGGGCCTATCTTTATCGACGTGGGCATTTTAATCACGCCATCAGCACTCTGATCCCGGTTCTGGATGGGACAGATCTGAAGGCGATTGGAATCGTGTGTCACAATCTGGCCGCGATCTACCGCGAAGTCGGCGAAGTTGACCTTGCCCGCCGTTTTCAGTGGCGGTCCACACTCTTGCGGAATGAATCTGACGCGGACGAACTGTTGGCCATGGCCAATGATGCGATCGCCGTAGGGCGTCTGGAAGCGGCCAAGCCCCTGGTTGCGGCGGCGATTGAACTCAACAGCGATGAGGCAGCGGACTGCAGTGACGGGGACCTGATTGCGACGCAGGGATTACTGCAAGGGATCATGGATTCGCCGCGCAGCGGGGTGGTGACGCTCTTCTGGGCGTATCAGCTTCACAGGTCTCACCGAGACCTGAAGCGGATGGGGACCGACCTGCTGAACATGGCCAACCTGTTCGGTGAACTGAAGCGATTCCGAGCGGAAAAGTCCTGCCTGCTGCGCGCGATTCGCTGTTTCGCGAATGTCAGCGCGCATGATCTGCTTCACCGGGCCCACGGGCGGCTCGAACGGCATGTTCGAATGCATCTGCTTCGCTCGTTCAACAGCGAACTCAACTAGGCCGAAGCGACTCCGGTTAGTCAATCTCTGCCGCTGCTCACCGTGCATCTGTCGCCGACTGATGAGCCATGAGCGGGTGAGTCGAATGGACAGATCGGAAGCGGACTCGTGCCGACTCGTTCCGCTGCGGAAGACCGTGTATGTTATGCAGCGAGCGGAGATGACGGTTTCATCCCCTGAACGTTCAAGAGGAGTCTGCTGATGCTGGCGGTTGTGTGCAGTCGTATTGGATTTGGAAAATCTCTCCTGGTGCTGGGAGCACTTTCGGGGCTTGCCTTCGTCTCAGGTCAGGCTTGCCTGGCTCAGGAAGACAAAGACGTGGTCGTCGTCACCAAGGCGGTCATTGACGGTGTGGGGCCGGACTGGCGGCCACTTGGCGAAGCCGATTTCGAGAATGTGAATACCGATCCAGATACCTGGACCTGGAAGGAAGATGGCGTTCATTGCAAGGGAACACCTGTCGGCGTGACGCGGTCCAAGAAAAAGTACACAAATTTTGAACTGGTCGCGACGTGGCGGCATCTGAAGTCGGGCGGAAATTCGGGGATTTTCGTCTGGGCCACGGAAGAAGCCCTGACAAACCTGAAACCGAATTCGTTGCCACCCGGGGGGATCGAAGTTCAGGTGCTCGATCATGGATATGCGGAACAATATGAAAAGCAGACTGGCAAAAAGCCTGACTGGTTCACGACCAATGGCGATGTCTTTCCGGTCGGCAAATCTGACATGAAGCCGTTTCCCCCGGTCGCACCGGATGGCAAGCGGAGCTTTCCTCGCAAGAACCTGAGTAAAGGTGTGGGGGAATGGAACCACTACTACGTGCGGGCGATTAATGGTGAAGTCCGATTGTGGGTCAATGGCGAAGAAGTCTCCGGCGGGACGAACTGTGAACCGAAAACGGGCTATCTCTGCCTGGAATCCGAAGGGTCACCGGTCGAGTTCAAGGGAATTCGAATTCGGGAACTTCCCTGATTGACCCGTGCGCATGGGCGACTGACTCCGCGTTTCGATTTCCAATCCTCTGCGGACGCAGTCGCCCTTCATCGGGGGACGACCAATCTCAGCGTTGAGTTTCTCGGGGCCGCTGTACCGTGGAGTCAGGGCGCCCCTTCGTGGAATTTTTGTTCAGGTATGGGCTCTTAAATCGCGTCGCGCTAGAAGCAGGTTCCCGTGACCATCGATTTCCACTGTCCTCACTGCGAAAAGTTTCTCAAGACCACTGAGGACAAAGCGGGACTGCAGGCGAAATGTCCGGGTTGCGGCGGTGTGATTACCATTCCAGGCGCAACGGGAGCTGAATTTCCCAATGAAGCGACGAGCGATATGAGTCCTCCTCCCGTTCCTGGCGGAACGGGAAGTCAGCTAAGAGAGTGCCCCGTCTGTCGGGCCGAGGTTTCCGACAGCGCAATCCGATGTCGAACTTGCGGTGAGGTCTTCCCCAGCAGCTCGGTAATTGTAGCGGGACGCTCGGCCGGTCAGCGTGAAATCCGGCCGTTCCCACCCGGAGAAGTAATTGAGGAAGCCTGGCGGATCTTTATGCAGAAAATGGGGTTGATGTGCGGCGCCCTGTTTGTAATGGTCTTTCTGAGCTTGATCGCAGGAGGCTTCGTCTTCCTGCTGGCTGTCGTTGCAGGATTTCTGTCCGACACAGGCAACCAGGTCGGGGCGGCGGTCGGCTGGACCTGCTTCGGGATTGGCTACCTTCTGCTGCTTTACTTTAATCTCTACATTCAAATCGGCTACATGATCCTGTCTTTGAAGGTGGCTCGTGAAGAACATGCAGAACTGAGTGATCTCTTTACCGGCGGGCGTTATGTCGTTCGAGTACTGCTGAATTCCCTGGTGTTCGCTCTCATCGTCATGGTGGGATTGGTCCTGCTGGTCGTGCCCGGCCTGTTCGCCATCGTGATGTTGTGGCCTTTCAGCTACCTGATCATCGACAAGAATTATCGCGGTTTAGAAAGTCTGAAACGGGCCAAAAGTCTGACCGAAGGGAATCTTGGTTCGATCTTCCTGATCTTCTGCGTTTGTTTCCTCTGCAATCTGGCGGGGAGTCTTGCGTGTTATGTCGGGATGCTTTTGACCATCCCTTATGTCTGTCTGCTTCTGGCTCTCTCGTACGACCGAATGTCGTGCCAGACGCCTCTTGCAGGTGAAGCGACAGAAGAGATCTGACCCGCAGCACGAACTTTGTATGGCGTCTAATGGCCTGTAGCACTGATCAGTGTTTACCAGGTACGACACTGTGACACGGGCTGAGAAAATTCGACTTCTCTTTTCGATTCCAACCACGAACGACTCGCAGGGCGATCTGGGATTAAAATTGGGCACCGAAGGCTACCGAACTATTCAGCCTGACTCGTTTCTGCTCGAAATCCTGACTTCTGTCATCGTCTCAGTCTGAATCGTTCAGTCGACCGATTCGCTTTCACGCCCCTTTACTCTTCGCATCGACGATCGCTATTCTGAAATATGAATTTCTGGCGATTGCAATCCCTTGTCTGAACTCGGAACAGATCCCATGAGACTTGTCAGATCTCTTACTCTGGTTTTCGCAAGTCTGGTCGTTGGTCTCGTCTCTGCTGAAGAATCAGCGACCGATCACAAGCCCGTCAGTTTCTACCGGCAGGTGAGGCCCATTCTTCAGCGACAGTGTTCCGGGTGTCATCAGCCAGCGAAGCAGGGGGGCAACCTTCAGCTGGTCTCTTATGAGCTGCTGTTGAAAGGGGGCGAGAGCGGGCCGTCGATTGTTCCGGGGAAGCCCGAAGAGAGTGAAATTATTCGCCAGATCTCGGGTGACAAGCCGGAGATGCCTCTGAACAGTGAGCCGCTCGCCGCTGCCCAGATCGAGATTATTCGGAAATGGATTGCGCAGGGAGCCCGGGATGATACTCCGGCGGTCGCACGGGACGAGGTTTCCGCGGAAGCTCCCCCGGTCTATACGACGTCCCCTGTGATCACGGCGCTGGCGTACTCGCCCGACAGTTCGCTCCTGGCGGTCTCGGGCTACCACGAAGTCCTTTTGCATAGCGCCGATGGCGCGACTCCCGTGGCGCGGCTTGTTGGCCGCTCTCCGAAAATTACATCGATTCAGTTTTCGCCCGACGGGACCAAATTGGCTGTTGCAGGCGGCGCACCGTCGTTGTTCGGTGAGATCCAGTTATGGGATGTGGCGACTCGAAAGCTGATTCGTTCGGACACCCTGGGCGTTGATACCGTCTACGGGCTCAGTTTCAGCGATGACGGGAAACTCTTGTCCTACGGTACTTTTGACAATCGCGTGCGGGCTCTCCAAGTGGAAGACGGCAAGCAGGTGATGTCGATGGATGCGCACTCGGATCTCGTCTTCGGGACGACGTTCTCGCTCAAGAACGACCACGTCATCAGTGTCAGCCGGGATATGTCGATGAAGCTCACGGAACTGAAGACGTCACAATTCATCGACAACATTACCAGCATCACCCCCGGCGCCTTGAAAGGGGGCTTGATGGCCGTCCAGCGACACCCGCGCGAAGAGCAGGTGCTGATTGGAGGGGCTGATGGTGAGCCGAAGCTGTACAAGATCTTCCGCACTCAGGCCCGGCAGATTGGCGATGACTTTAATCGGTTACGTAGTTACTCCCCCATGCCAGGGCGAATCTGCAGTTTGCAGTTTAACGCCAACGGGAGCCGGTTCGTCGCAGGGAGCAGTAACGCCACGGTGGGGGCGGCCCGGATCTACCGGACTGACACGGAAAAAACGGAAGTCGAACTGAAGGGGCACAGCTCGGGCGTGTTTGCTGTGGCGTTCCGCCCTGACGGACTTCAGGTGGCGACCGGTGGACTGGATGGGCTGGTGCGGATCTTTAATGCGGAAACAGGTGACCTGGTCAGGGAACTGATTCCCGTCACAATCACTCCCAGCGTGGCCTCACAGCGCTGAAAAGTCCTGAAAGGATTTGACAGTGGAGTCGATTCTCTCGGTTTTGGGCTTTCTCTTTCCGGCCACCTCGGGAACGATCGGCCTGACACTCGCTCTTTGGGGTGGTTTTTCGGCTGACGCCTCCTTCGACGAAGTTGAAATGCTTGTCCCGGTCGCCCAAGAAGTGCGAATGGGGGTTGATTTTGACTTTAATCAAGTGGAGGTGGAAGCGGCAGCCGACTGGGATGCACAGAGCCACGGCCTTCTTCCTGACCTGCTTGAGGGCCTTGCCGAGGGACTTTTCAGCGGCTTGTTTGGCATAGATCCCGCAGCAGAAATTCTGGGATTATTTCTGGACAGAGACGATGCAGATCCTTTCGTCGATGAGATTCTCGGCGAGTATCAGCCGCTTCTATTCACGGAATTGAACTTCGTGCGGATCGTTGCTTCCGACCTGACAGTCGCCGAAAGGAAAAATGTCCTTGTCGCCGCTCAGCGGGGGGTGAAAGAAGCGTATCTGGCTGCTTCCAGGCACCATGCCGGATTGCTGCAGACAACGGATGGCCTGGACAATGACTCATCCTATTCAACGAGCGCGTTGCGAGCAGGGTTGATCAGCAGTCTGAAAGCCGCCTTACCGGAAGACAAGTTTAGCCGCTATGTCTTCCTGTCGGAGTTTCATCAGTCACAACAGAAGCATGCGGCGATCCTTGACATCGTTTCCCGATTGGATAGTGAGCTCATTCTGACTCAGGCACAGAGGGAATGCTTGATTGGTGAGCTCACTTCACATTGGAAGCCAAGTTGGGCGTGGAGATGGAACTTCTTATGGATTGACGAAATCGCACCCATTCCCGATTCCATCATGCAAAAGTGTCTCACTGAGGCCCAGTTGGATGCCTGGGAATCGCTCGCCCACAACTTCTTTGAAGTTTCGGGGAACATGCTGGAATTTCCAGAGCGGGACGAATGGTGGACAGAGACGGATGCGGCAGACCAATCGGGTTCATCAGACCAATCTGATGTGGAACTCGATTCAAAGGGAGCGGGGTCGAATACCCCTTGATGCGACGCCGGAAGTGCCTGACCCCAAGCGGGCGGTCGGCACTGTCTATCGGCGGATGGTGACTGGGAGCTCAACGGAGCTTCCACGTCTTCCGGGCAATACCGCTGCCCGTTTGAGAAATCCGGCTCGTCGGAAAGTCTGCTCACCCGTGGGACGAGCGAGTCTCACGGGAACGGACAACAAGGGGAAAAACGGCCAGCAAGCGGAAAACAGTCTCTTCCCGCCGCGAGCCGCGCGTGAGCCTTCTGGCATTATTTGGCGGGCATCATGGGGCTTCAAGCGGACGTATCAAAAAGTGCATCGACGAACTGTTCTGGGTTGAACAGTTCAAGATCATCAATTTGTTCACCGACACCGACGTATTTGACGGGGATTCCCATCTGCTGGCGAATGGCAACGGTAACGCCCCCTTTGGCGGTTCCGTCGAGCTTAGCCAGCACGATTCCGGTGCAGTTTGCGGCTTCGCTGAAATGCTGTGCCTGATTCAAGCCATTCTGCCCCGTTGTGGCGTCGATGACTAAGAGACATTCATGCGGCGCACCGGGTATTTTCTTATCAATAACCCGGCGGATTTTTTCCAGTTCTTTCATCAGATTGATCTGATTGTGTAGGCGACCGGCGGTATCGATAATTAAGACATCGACGCCACTAGCAAGTGCCGCCTCGCATCCCGAGAACGCCACGCTGGCGGGATCGGTGCCGCTGGGACGGGTCACAATTTCGCATCCCAGTCTCTGGCTCCACATCGTCAGTTGTTCCACCGCCGCTGCCCGGAACGTGTCGGCGGCAGCGAGCATGACTCGCTTCCCGCACGATGTCAGTAGCTTGGCGAGTTTCGCGATCGACGTCGTTTTCCCGGTTCCGTTCACACCCGTGACGAGAATCACGGTTGGCTTCGTATCTGCAAAACGAAGTGGCGAAAGGGGTTGCTCAGGGTCCCACTTCGTTCCATCGGTTCCCTTCAGCAGTGAAAGAATCGTTTCCTTGACGGTGCCCCAGAGTTCGTCCAGCACGACGGTGCGGCCGAGGTATTTCTTGCGGAGTTCGGCAACGATCAGTGCAGAAGCTGCGACCCCCATATCCGTTCGGATGAGCCGGCCTTCGAACTGTTCCAGTTTCGCTTCGTCGAGGATTTCGCCGGACCGGAAAATATCACGGACGTCCGTCAGCAGCAGTTGCTTGGTGCGCTGCAGCCCCTGCTTTAGCTTCTCAAAGAAACCCATAATTTATACTTCTCACGTAGCCTGCCAATCTTCAACCTAACCGGATCATAGGTTCGCGTATGGGGCAGGGTAAATCCAGTCAGACACTACCAGAAAGAGGATCAATCGGACTTCACGAGTTCATAGGCCGCTGATACAATCGCAACACTTCACTGCCAACTGAGCGCGCCAGCCCCGTTTGTGAAGAGCTGTGCCAGCCAGTCTGCCCTCTGCGAGTCTTCCGACGACGAAGTTTCTCCCTCACTGGCTGAATCAGTCGGCCTTTCCCCTGTTTTTTAGTTCGCTTCCTGCGTGGAAGCCCGGTTAACGAGTCGCCATGAAAACCCGACGGAATGACATTCGCAACATTGCAATTATTGCTCACGTCGATCACGGCAAAACGACACTGGTCGATTGCCTGATCAAAGCCAGCGGTCAGTTCCGCGAGTCGCAAGTCCAGCAGGACTGCATTCTGGATTCTAACGATCTCGAACGCGAACGCGGGATCACCATTCTCGCCAAAAATATCGCCCTGAACTACATGGGCACCAAAATCAACATTATCGACACCCCGGGCCACGCGGATTTCGGCGGAGAAGTCGAACGCGTGCTACAGATGGCAGACGGGTGTCTGGTGCTGGTTGATGCTTTCGAAGGCCCCCGTCCACAGACCCGATTCGTGCTTCAGAAGGCACTGGAAGTCGGCCTGCAGCCAATCGTTGTTGTCAATAAGATCGATCGTTCCGATGCCCGCCCCAATGACGTGTTGTCCGAAACATTCGACCTGTTCGTCGAACTCGGGGCCGATGACGCGACGCTCGATTTTCCTTACATTTTCGCAAGCGGCCGTGCAGGTTTCGCAACCCACGATCCGAAAGTCTACGGCGACACGATTCAGCCGCTGCTTGACATGATCATCGAAAAAGTGCCAGGGCCCGTCACGAATGTGGACGGGCCCTTCCAGATGATGGTGACTTCGCTGGCCTATTCCGAATTCGTTGGCCGTATCGCGACCGGTCGTATCGTCGGTGGATCGATCAAGCCAGGCCAGAAAGTCGTCTTGCTCAAGGCCGACGGTTCCAAGGTGGCTGATCAGGTTGTGACGGTCGAGGTCTTCGACAAACTGGGACGAGCCACCGTCGAAGAAGCCACGGCCGGGGATATCGTCGCCCTGACCGGTCTCAAAAATCCTGAGATTGGTGATACCGTCGCCTGCCCGCTCAATCCGATCCCGCTGCCAAGAATCAGCGTGGACGAGCCCACATTGTCGATGCTGTTCACGATCAATTCCTCGCCGCTTGCCGGAAAAGAAGGGGGGGGCAAGTTTCTCACCAGCCGCCACATCCGTGCCCGGCTGATGCGAGAACTGGAATCGAACGTCGCACTTCGCGTAGAAGAATTTGGCGACAAGGACGCTTTTAAGGTTTCGGGCCGCGGCGTGCTGCATCTGTCGATTCTCGTTGAAACCATGCGACGTGAAGGATACGAACTGTCTGTCGGCAAGCCGACCGTCATTCGCAAAGAAGTCGATGGCAAGATGTGCGAGCCATTCGAAATTCTCGTCATTGATGTCCCCACGGAATTTGTGGGTCCTGTCATGGAAATCTGTGGCAATCGCCGCGGTGAACTGATTGAAATGTCGGGCAACGATGCCGGTTCAACGCATCTCGAATTCTCAATCCCTTCACGTGGTCTGATCGGAATTCGAACCCGAATGCTGAACGCCACCAAGGGTGAAGCTGTGATTCACCACCGCTTCGAGCAGTACAAGCCGGTCGAAGGAACACTGCCCCATCGTCAGAACGGTGTGCTGGTATCGCAGGAACGAGGCAAGGCCGTCGGCTTCGCTTTGTTCAAGCTGCAGGAACGAGCGGAAATGTTTGTCGCACCGGGCGACGAAGTCTACGAAGGGATGATCGTGGGTGAGAACTCACGCGATAACGACATGGTCGTGAATCCCATCAAGGAAAAGCAGCTCACCAATATGCGTGCGTCAGGATCCGACGAAAACATCTCTCTGAAGCCACCGCGACGATTGTCTCTCGAAGCGGCGCTGGAATATATCGAAGATGACGAATATGTCGAAGTGACGCCGCAGGTGGTTCGTCTCCGTAAGATCCGGTTGACGGAACAGGAACGCAAACGCGAAGTTCGCAGTTCTTCAAACGTCTGATCCCTGCCAGGTAACGTGTCCACCAGCGTCGCCTCGTCGAATTCCAGTTCGATGAGGCGATGCTCTTTCATGGGGGTGCCAAAAAACTTCATGGGTGTGCCAAAATCGCAGCCACGATTTCGGTCCTGTGGTCCCCAAGTCGGACTGAGGTGCTGAGATCAAACGAGGCTGCCTGATCGTGAAAATCGTCGCAATCGATACGATGTTCCTCCACGTTTTCCGCTTCGGTATTCCTCAATACGGATGAGGCGGATTTGTCAGATCAGTTTTACCGGACGGAGGGCTTCCATTCCTCCAGCGGGGTCGTAAACTCAATGAAGGGATGGATTGCATCGAAATGACGGGGACTTCTGGTCGATGTAAGACTCGTGGAGCTGTCAGAGATTGATCACATCGACGTTCGGGTAATTCATTATGAAGTTGCGAGTGGGTTGGCTGAGTGTCGTCGGCAAACGCGACAATAATGAAGACGCGTGCTACGTAGACCCCCGTAACCGATTCTTCCTGGTCGCGGACGGGATGGGAGGCCAATCAGCGGGCGAACGGGCGAGCGGGCTGGCGATGGAACTCGTTCCCCGGAAGCTGCAACTGATCGACTTTGAAAAATCCACGCCAGAAGCCGCAATCAAGATCATTGATGAAGCGATTACGCAGGCCAACTACGAAATCATGGCCCTGGGCGAACTCGATCCCAAACTGAAAAACATGGGGACCACGATTACGTTCATCGTGCACGTCGCCGGAACGATGTTCGTGGGGGGCGTGGGAGACAGTCGGGTTTACCTGCTGCGGGGCGACAAATTGCAGCAGCTTACGACCGACCACTCGTTGACACAGGCGCTGATTGAAGCCGGTACGTTGACACCTGAAGAGGCAGTGAATCACCGCTATAAGAACGTCCTTTACCGTTATCTCGGTTGCAAAGAAGGGGGCGCTGGCACGAATCCGAAGCAGGTTCGCCCACAGGCCGGAGATCGGTTTCTGATCTGTTCTGATGGAGTCACCGGGGGCGTCGACGATTCGACGCTGTGCGAAGTTCTGGCACGAGGGACCGATCCTCAGAAAACTGCGGAAGCCGTTGTTCAGGCGGCAACCGACGGCGGATCGAAGGACAATATTACCGGTGTTGTGTTGTTCGTCGACCAGGTGTAGTTCTTCCTGAACACATCGCTCCCGCATCGGCGAACAGTCACTTGCCGGCGCATCGACCCGCTTTCATTGCAGTAAACTCTTCTTTCACTTCGACTTGGAAGTCAGCTTGATGTCGAGAGGCGCGGCCTGATGCCCCTCGGTCACGTCTCGCGTCTGCTGTGCCGATTCTGACCACTCCAAAGGAATGACGCTTTTTCCTTTACTGCCGACGTGAGTGATCCAGACACGCGACTTGCCGACCGCCACCCCTTCAACCCGATCTGCAGGGACGTACATCATGCGGAATTCCCCCCGCTCGTCTGCGGTCCCCACAGAAGTCCGAATCCGTTCTTTCTTTGAACCTGCCATTTCCGTTTCAAGTGGCGCAAAGTAGATGGTGGCACCCTGAAGCGGTTTACCGTCAAGGGTGATCGAACCTCGAACGTAACCCAGTTTGGGCAGTCTCAGCTGACTTCCAAACATTCGGTCCGCACCGAAATAGATCGCGTAGGTGAGGACAATTCCACCGACGAGAACTCCCAGTCCCTGAAGACCAAATTCCCGGAACAGCATGAAGAAGTCGAATCTTTGCTTTGCATCGGCATCGCGCTGGGCCGCTTCGGCGGTGTGATTCTCTTTAATTGCCTTCTTCATCATCCGGGCCGCAGTTGCCAGATCGACTTTTTCGGTGGCGGGCCGCGGTGTGTGGGGTGCTGGTGTCACTCGATTATGTGTGCGGTGCACCGTGGGAGAACGGAAGGTGTCATCGGAATCCCCCGGCAGCGCAATGTCGTCTCCCCGGCTGTCACGTTTGATTGCAGGCGTTGGTCTGTCGTTGTCAATCTTGGCGACGCTGGGTCGTTCGGTCGGAGTTTCCGGGAGAGTCTTCGTGGGGGGAACTGGTGTGTTAAAGGGGGGAGAGTTATTCAGAAAACTAAACGGGTCGAAATTTGAAGGAATCGGTTTGGGGCGTGTCGTGACAGGAGTTTCAGTGACCTTGAATTCAAAGGGGCGCGGCGAGCTGGTCGTCGTGTGAGTCGCGTGAGCAACGAGTTCGGATTCACCGGTGGGAAGTAGCGTGAGCATCATGACCGGAGGGCATTCCAGGTCAGCGAGTTCCCAGTCGACGACAGTGGCCGTGGACGTCAGGTGAACTGTGTCGGAGGATGCCGAGGTCTCGCTGGCGAACTCGCTCAGATCCGGCACGTCGCTCGATTCACTGCCGTCAGCCAATTCCGGGGCTTCCGAGGCGCTGTGCATCTGCTGCTCGGCAGAGTCCTGCCCATTCAGATTCTGTGGCGCTTCGTGAGCCGTCTGGGAGGCTTGAAGTTCACCGGGGACAGAAGTGGTTAAACCACTTGTCGGGGTCACTGATTCCGTTCGTGTACTGCCAGGGTCGACCAGGTTGGGGGGGGAATGGTTATTGTCTGGTACAACAAACGGGTGCTTGCATTTCGGACAATGCGCGGACGAGCCAGCGAGTTCGTCCTTGATTTTCAGCACAGACTCACAGTGCTCACACTTCAGGTGAATGGTCATAGCGCTCGCTTTCGCAGATCGATCGTGGGGACGATACGCAGACGAATTGAGGACCGCCCCCCTCTTACGAGGTCATCGAAAATCACCCGGCGCGGCAGTCCTGCAGGGGACAAGGGGCGAGGTGATTGTGGACGCGACGAGTTGCCGAACTCCGGGAATTCGGCGAGGGCCTTACAACTCGTCGCGCTGAGAGAAGAGACGCCCATTCTCGGGTCAGAATGGGATATTTACCGGGGCTCCCTGGCTCATATTTCCCAGGTTTTGCCATGTCCGCAGGTCGATATTAATCCCCACCATTTTGACACTGCCGTCGGCGAGCAGAACCTGTACGACTTGATCGTGGGCGCTGTCGGCTTCGTCGTACCACAGTCCACTGTGGGGGGGAATGCGGTTGCTGTAGAGAGTGGCGGGACCACCCCAGATCCAGCCGTCGCTGCTGCGCAGGTTCGGCGGTCCAATATTGGAGAACAGCCGACGCTCTGAGACCATGATCACGTTTGATGTCCCGTCCGTGACGTCTCTGAATGCCACGGCCGAATTGACACCGAAGATGCCGATATTTGATTGAAACTGCGTGAACAGTGACGTGGAAACGTTTTGACCGTTTACGACACCTACCGTCACAGTAGCGCCGAGTTGTTGTGGCAAGAGCCAATAGGTCTGTCGATCGGTGGAGTCCGTGGCGTCCTCATGGAACGTGATGCCCGATCCTGTGCAACCCGCGTAGTCATTTCCCCCTTGACTCCAGGTGATCCCCGGAGTGGGAGCCGCCGAATCAATCCTGTCACAGGCGGAATACGCCGCGGTCGCCTGCATCTGACTTCTGCGGCTGGGACAATAGAAAACAGAGATCTCAGTTCGTGGCGGATAGATCAGGGCCAGGTCCTGCGTCTGGAAACCGAATTCCCCATTCGTCCGAACGTTGTCCCCAAAGAAGTAACTGTTGTAGAGGGGGGCCTGGTCGATATTGGGAAGAATGTGCAACATCCAACTGGTGCCATGCAGGCCGAGATTGTTGGTGTTACGAGGTTGATACGTCCGTGCTTCAGCCGGATTCGCGTACCGCCCGATGTTGTCCGTCAGGAATGAATTGTTGATCTGGCCTGGCGGCAAGACTCGATGCACGTCGTGGTAATTGTGCAATGCCAGGCCGATCTGTTTCAGATTGTTCTGGCATTGGGCACGCCGTGCCGCCTCGCGCGCCTTCTGCACGGCAGGCAACAGCAGAGCGACCAGCATTGCGATAATCGCAATGACGACCAGAAGTTCAATAAGTGTGAAACCCTTTCTGCGCTGTCGAGTTGGCATGACGATCTCCGTGTTGAGTAAGTAAAACGAACAAGGGATTAAACCTTCGACTGCTGAATGGTGATGCGATGTGGACGAAGCTCGTCACAGCGAGATTCGACAGGAGTTCATTACTGTACAAACCGTGGCTAGCTCATTTCAGATTCCTCGATTCTCATCTTGTTAACCCGGGAACTGCGACGCTATCGAAATTGTTCCGGTACGGTGAACAACCGCTGGGAATGAATGTACACTCATCGTCGTAGGAAAATTGTTGGATAGTCAAGCAGTTTCTTTGAAGTCGCGTTTGGGCTGAGCAGGAATTCGCTGTGAATTTCACTTTTGTCGAGCGCTCGATATCCTGATCGCCGTGTAACGGCCCCATGGCGCGGGCCGAATTGAGACTGAAGCAGAATTTCAATTTGAATCTGGGGAGCCGACTCGTATGCGCGTTGTGACGTTTGGTGAAGTGATGTTGCGCATGATGCCACCAGGTTGGTTGCGTGTTTCGCAGTCGCTGCCGGGAAGTCTCGACGCCACATTCGGTGGTGCGGAAGTGAATGTGGCAGTCTCGATCGCTCGACAGGGTGGTCAGGCGGCATTCTGCACGGCACTTCCCGATAACCCCCTGACCGACGCGTTCGTGGCCCAGCTCCGTTCGTTTGGTGTGGACGTCGATCTGATTTTGCGGACCAGTGAGGGACGTTTTGGTATTTATTTTGTTGAGAACGGTGCCAATCAGCGGGGTGGGACGGTTATCTATGACCGTGCCGGTTCTTCGATCTCGATGACCCCGGCGAGCACCTATCAATGGGACACAATCTTCAAGGGGGCGAGCTGG
>NZ_DASWWZ010000347.1:0-3492 GCF_036405755.1 Schlesneria sp. | reverse complement strand
CTGAACTTGGTCGCCATGGACTCAAGCCGGGTCCTCAAGCCGACAAGTCCACTCTTCTACGACGTGTCTACCTGGACTTGATCGGCGTTCCGCCAACCCCCGAAGAACTGCGTCAGTTCCTGGCAGATGATTCTCTCGTCGCGTATGAAGTGGTGGTCGACCGGTTACTTCAAGACAGCCGCTATGGTGAGCGTTGGGGCCGTCACTGGCTGGATATCTGGAGATACAGCGACTGGTACGGACGGCGATACGTCCCCGACGTCTGGAACAGCGCACCACAGGTCTGGCGCTGGCGCGACTGGGTCGTTCGTTCCCTGAACTCCGATCGTGGCTATGACTACATGGTTCAGTCGATGATCGCCGGTGATGAAATTAACCCGGAAGAGAATGACTCCGCAGTCGCAACCGGCTATCTGATTCGCAACTGGTACGCCCTTAATCACAACGACTGGATGCGGAGCACCGTCGAGCACACAGGGAAGGCATTCCTGGGACTCACGTTTAACTGTGCTCATTGTCATGACCATAAGTATGACCCCATCGAGCACGATGACTACTTTCGATTGCGGGCCTTCTTTGAACCGATCTCGATCAGGCAGGATCGCGTTGCAGGAGAGGTCGACCCCGGTCCCTTCCAGGAATACAGCTATGGTGTGCTGAGAAAAATTCAGCGAAACGGAGCGGTTCGGGTGTTCGATAAAAATCCCGAAGCTCAAACCTGGTTTTACACTGGCGGTGACGAGCGGAACCGCGTGACGACGCGCGGTTCGATTACCGCAGGGGTTCCCAAGTTCCTCAGCACGTCGGAGATCAAGATCGAACCGACGACTCTTCAACCCCAGTCTTTCTATCCTGCATTACGAGACGACATCCAGCAGACACTGATTTCGGATGCGACAGCGGCGATCGCAGCAGCCGAAAAAGACTTGGAAGCAGTGAGACAGATGGGAACTGATCCGTCCCCTGAGAGCCTTCAAGAGCTGAAGGCGGCCGAAGCGGCGCTCGCCGCAGCAGAACAGGAAGCCCGGACTTCAGGTCAGCCCGGCGCTCTGACGGGCGATCAGTCCCTGGTGATGGACGCTTCAGGCGGTCGTCGTACGCTTCACAATGGCATAACGACCCTGACGACTCTTCCGACCGGGTCAACCATCGAATTCCAGTTGCTGATCCTCAAAGACGCCCATTTCAACTTTCAACTGGCCAAGGATGTGGCCAAGGGACTGACAGCCGGAATGGTCGCCTTTGAAAAAGGACGAATCCTTTCCTATCAGCCGGGGTCGGTCACCGAATTCGAAGTGGGACGGTACGATTGGGGAAGTGGACAACAACGTTTTGAGGTGTCGATTCAATTGGATCTGCCGGCAGACCGATGCGAACTGACTGTCGTCTCTCTCAGTGATCGCACCCGCCTGGCGAACAGTGTCCCCATTGCTTTAAACGGCTGGAATCCCATCGGCGACAAAACAAAAGCAATCACGTTTGACGCCCGGCCGGGAAGTGTCGTCATTGTTGATGCTCTGAGAATTCTTCCTCCAGTCGAAGTTGCTTCGGCAATTCATGACAGGCCGGATCCGCTGCTTGCATTTGAATTCGAAGCCCCTGTTTACGCGAACGGCGGAGACGTCCTGGCGATTGAAGGGTGGATGGACTCTCAGTATAGCGCCGCGCCGGCATTCTCGATGGTCTCGCGCGACTCTGCCTCTCCCGCACTGTTCAAGTCAGGCCAGACTGTCGAACTGGCCCGTCGCAAGGTACGACTCCCCAAAACACGTCTCGAAGCCGTCGAATCCCGATTGAGGGCAGCAAAAGCACAACTGGCCAGCATCGAAGCCAGACTGTCTGCAGAAAAGGTGAAACACGGGCTCATCAAGGTTGATGATTCCAATGAGCCCATCATTCGCGCCAGCCGGCTTGAACGGGAGGCGGCCGTCGCACAGAGCCAGGCCGACATCCTCGCACAGGAGCGGGCGATGGGAGAAGCAGAATCGAAACCGGCAACAGATGCAAACCGCGATAAGGAAATCGGTGCCGCTAAAGCTGCTCTCGCGACAGCCAGGACCGCCCTCGCCAAAGCGGAAAGCGCCCTCGCTGACTCGAGTTTATCAGACAAGTATTCCGCTCTCGGTCCGACCTATCCTCAAACGAGTACCGGTCGGCGTAAGGCGTTGGCCCAGTGGCTCACCTCACGGGATAACCCACTGACCGCACGGGTGGCCGTAAATCACATGTGGGGTCGACATTTCCACGTACCGCTCGTGTCTTCGGTCTATGACTTTGGCCGAAACGGCAAGTTACCGACACATCCGGAACTGCTCGACTGGCTGGCCGTCGAGTTCATGGATTCGGGGTGGAGTATGCGGCGGCTGCACCGGTTGATGGTCACGAGTGAGACTTATCGCCGATCCTCATCCGCGAAAAGTGGTGGCGACAACGCCCAACTCGATCCAGATAACCAGTACTGCTGGCGCATGAATACAGGACGGATGGAAGCCGAGGTGGTTCGCGACAGCCTGCTGTCGACCGCGGACAAACTTGATTGGCAGATGGGAGGCCAGTCGATCGAGAACACGGAATCACTCAAAACCTACCGACGCAGTCTGTACTACACCTTTCATCCTGAAGACGGGGGGAAAAGTCCACTGGGGGAACTCTTCGATGCTCCCGACCCGCTCGATTGCTACAGGCGAACAGAAACCATCATTCCGCAGCAGGCACTCGCTTTAACGAATAGCGACCTCGTGCATGCAATGAGCAGCGTGATTATCCAGAAATGGCCACCGTTGAATGCTGAACAGGGGACGGTTGACGTGGATTCGTTCATTGTCAATTCCTTCGAACGGATCCTGTCTCGACGTCCGACCGATGTCGAAAGACAAATCTGTGCCGAATCGATTGAACGGCAAAGGAACTTACTCATTCAGGAGAATGTATCGGAACCACTGCTGAAGGCCTGTGAGAGCTTCATTCGCGCATTGTTTAACCACAATGACTTCGTCACTATTCGATAGGCTGCCAAATGCTTCCCGTCGATGACAAATCCTTTATAAGGGACTTCCCCGCCAGCCCGCCGATTCCTGGCGTAGGGCAGCGGGGGAGTTCGCGTGCGTTGAGGAACGACGGCGACAGGACGATGTCTCGTCGAGGTGCCATGAAATGCGGTCTTGCATTCATGACGACTGCTGCGGCCACGAGTATCAATACCCGGCGAGTCAGTGCCAGTGATCCACCAGGTACACGCGGCATCGGTGATGTTGAGACACCCACCTTCTATCGACGCGATATTGGCACTTCGCCGGGCCGAATGCACGAACCTACAGCGGGACAGGATGGGAACATCTGGACGAGTCCGCTTGACGGAAGCCTGTGGCAATACCACACCCGTTCGGGCAAGACCACGATCCATGATCTGCACCAATTGACGGGTGAAGAGTGGTCTGGTCGTCATTTATGGCCAATCGCTTATAAAAACAAAGTCTATCTCTGCACACCTGG
>NZ_DASWWZ010000346.1:0-12815 GCF_036405755.1 Schlesneria sp. | reverse complement strand
CTCATGAAAAGGAAGACTGTTCTTCAACGTCTGCGATTTGCGCGCGGGTTCACGCTGATTGAACTCCTCGTGGTTATCGCGATCATCGCGGTGCTGATCGCATTGCTCCTGCCTGCTGTCCAGCAGGCTCGTGAAGCAGCCCGTCGCACCCAATGCCGAAACAATCTGAAGCAGATTGGTCTGGCACTTCACAACTACCACGACACAGCTCTGCGGTTTCCGCAAAGCGTGATCTGGGGCTACCGTGTGCCTGGTACGACCACCATGCTCCCCTATCATCACACATGGATGACAGGGATCCTGCCGTACATCGATCAGGCTCCCCTGTACAATCAGGTCAACTTCATGTTGCCCGCCATCTCGGGCGGCGTGAATCAGCCTCACCTGGCGATTCAGCTACCTGCTTTTGTTTGTCCTTCGGATGCGGCCAGTATCTCCCCCGTCGGTGGGACACATGGATTTGCAACCACGGACTACTCTGCCTGTAACGGGTTCGACTGGTGGAGCCGTCCCCCAGCAACGGACACGGTTAATAACTTCTACGGTGGGGTATTCAACCCACTGCAGAGCGTGAAAATCAGTGACATCGTCGATGGGACATCGAACACCATCGCTGTTGCAGAAACAGATCGCGGTGGATTTGAAGCTGGCCCTCCTTCGACCTCGGGGACTGGACGCCGCCGAATTGCGAACAACGGTGTTTTCCGTGCCGCATTCATCGGTGGACAGTTTACAACCGAAATGAACGAAGGTGGAAAAGACTTTAACACCGCAATTGCCTTCCCGTTCCCGGATGGATCAGCAAACAGTGGTGGCTGGTGGAAGCCTGCTCCTTATCTGTACGCGCCTTCCTTCATCGCTCAGTACGGTCCCAACGCGGAATGGCCAGGGACTTCCAGTTACCACACCGGTGGAATTCATGCGCTGATGGCAGACGGCTCCGTTCGCTTCATCAGTCAAAACATTTCGTGGAATGTTTACTACGCGACCAGCACGATTTCGGGCAACGAAATCGTCGGCGAGTTCTGATCTTGGTGAATGGCAATTTGCAGCGAATGTGATGTTTTGAAGTACTGAATTGCTGCGGGTGTCATCGCGATGCCCGCAGCAAGTTCATTAGTTGTTACCTCTTCCTGCGAAGGAGTGAAATATGTTCTCTAGCAGAATCTTTTTAAGCTGGATCGTATGTGTGACCGCGCTGGCGGTGACGGGTTGCGGTTCAGGAAATCCGAAAGTTCATAAAGCATCCGCCGTTGTACGACTGGACGGTGAGCCATTCGGTCCTTGCCAACTCTTACTGGCTCCGCTGTCCAAGGAGAAAGACGCCCGGACTGCCGTGGGGATGGTGGACAAAGAGGGGAATGTCGAGTTCACCACCTATAAGATTGGGGATGGTCTGCCGCTTGGCGAATTCAAGGTGATGGTCCGATCTGCGATCAGTGCGGCGCCCCCTAAGCCAATTCCTGCGGTGTATCAGAGCGAAGGCAGAACTCCCTTGCGGATTACCGTTCGTGACTCGGGGGCCAACGAAATCGCTCTCGACATGGAAGATGACAAAAAGAAGTCCCAGTCTAGCCCCAACGATATCTCTGCCAAGATGAACGCGGTCTTCCAATCGGATGCATTCCGCGCTGGCTCGAGTTCAAACGCTGAGTGAAGCTCTGAGAGTTGCTGACGTCATCGCGCGACATCGTGGATGATTGAGAGTAGCCGTGGCTGAGCCAATTTGCGGGCTGAGAAAAAGAGAGTTCCCGCAGTGCTCGTTTGCCGTCCGTTTCGTCAGGTTCCACCGACGGCAGTACTGGCCAGTCCATCGACGGGCCAGTGCTGCCTGGGGGGAGGTGCAATGGGAGTGGGAAGGCCACTTTCACGGTGCACGAGTTTCTTCCATTGCCTCAGTCGTTCTTGGCTGGAATTTTTCCTTCCTTGATGAGGTCGAGAAACACCTTTCCGTCGGCGTTCTTTTCGATGACCGATTTTTCCCACGCGGCCTTGAAGACCTTCATTGCTTCTTCGGTATTCTTGGCCTTGTCCGCTGCGGTGTAATCGCGGTGTTTGAACCGGTCATGGAAGACTTTGCCGAAGTCGTTCAGACCGTGTCCTTTGGCCTTCTTGTCAGCGCCTGGCTTGTGGCAGACATCGCACTTCGACTTCAGCGAATCGAGCGTTTCCAGGAACGGTTTGTATTCGCCGTCGTCCTTGTAACCCTCCTTGATGTATCCGGGAATCGACGGGAACGCGTCGACAGTCCCGATGCATGTCAGGCACAGCGCCGCTGAAAAGAGAATCCCTGGGAGTTTCATTCAACATTCCTTTACTGGGTTAAAACAATCGCTCATCGTTGCGATGAGATTATCCATATCGGTATTTGATCAACGCCACGAAATTGAACGCGGGAAAAATTTCGTTTCTGCTCAGGACTCACCCGTCTTGGCAATTGCCACGGGTGCGTTACCGTTCTGTCCAAAATGGCAGCATACAGGACGGTTTCAAAAGGCCCGATGAAACCCACTGCGACCATGATCGCTCCCCTGCCCCGTCTCGTTCAACGTTACACGTCCAGGTCGTCGACCAGATTGGCATCGCTCATAATGATGCGATACCGTTCGCTGGCGTCCTTTCCGAGCAGTTGCGAGAACGTCTTGTCAGCGTCGACCAGGCTGTCGATGTCGACGGCGAGCAACGTCCGTGTCTTGGGGTCGAGGGTCGTTTCTTTCAACTGGTTGGCGGTCATTTCACCCAGTCCTTTGAACCGGCCGATTTCGGGTTTTCGGTTGGCAGGCAGTCCGGCCAGAATTTCTTCTTTGTGGGCGTCGTCCTGAGCGTACATGATCTGGGTGCCGACCTGAATCTTGTAGAGCGGTGGCTGTGCCAGGTAGAGCTTGCGATTCGTGATCAGGTCGCGCATGTGCCGGAAGAAGAACGTCAGCAGCAGCGTACTGATGTGGTATCCGTCGCTGTCGGCATCCATCATCAGGATGATTTTGTCATATCTCAGTTGTCGTATGTCGAAGTGGGGGCCAACGCCGGTTCCCAGCGTCTCGACCAGGTCCTTGATTTCCTGGCTTTCCAGAATTTTGCTGGTGGCGAGGGATTCCGTGTTCAGGATCTTACCGCGCAGTGGCAGGATTGCCTGTGTGCGGCTGTCCCGTCCCATACCGGCAGTTCCACCTGCAGACTGACCTTCCACGATGAAGAGTTCTGCTTCGGACGGGTTGGTTGCTCGGCAGTCGAGTAGCTTTCCGGGAAGACTGGTTCGTCTCGAGGTCGGGGACTTGCGACGCACTTCCGTGGCAGCTTCGCGACTGGCCTGACGGGCCCTTGCTGCCAGAACAATCCGGCCGACAACGGCATCGGCGATGGTCGGATTGGTGTTGAGCCACGTTTCCAGCGCGGGACGGACCACCCCTTCAACCGCAGCGCTCATCTCGGGGTTGTTGAGTTTCTCTTTTGTTTGACCCTGGAACATCGGATTCGAGAGAAAGACTGACAGAATTCCCAGCACCCCTTCACGGATGTCGGAATTCTCGATGGTCACCCCCTTGATCTTGATGTCATGAACTTCCATGTAGTTTCGGACGGCTTTGGCCACGGCCGAGCGGAAGCCCGACTCGTGCGTCCCACCGGCGTGGGTCCGAATCCCGTTGACGTAACTGCGGACCTGTTCGTCGGTCGCCTCGGTCCAGCGAAGGACCGCTTCGATCTTGACCGAACCATCTTCGCGCGAGGCCGAGAAAGCCTGTTCATGAATCGATTTCTTCTGGCCTTCTTTCAGAATCTTTTCCAGATATGACACAATCCCGTCAGGATGCAGGAACTCGTGTTTCTCTTTCTTGGCCTCATCCGTGAACGTCAGTTTCAGTCCCGCGTGGATGTAGGCGATATCCTCCAGATGCTGCCGGATCGTTTCCGAGTTAAACGCCGTCTTGGTGAAGATCTCTTCGTCCGGACGAAAATAGATCGTGGTTCCGTGGCCCCGGAAGGGTCTGACCTGTTTGACCGGCGTCGTCGGACGGCCTCGCTTGTAACGCTGGGTGTACTCGAAACCGTCGCGGTAAACGGTCGCAGTCATTTCGCTCGACAGCGCGTTCGTTACGGAGGATCCAACCCCGTGTAGACCGCCGCTGCGGGCATAGGCCTGGCTGTTGAACTTGCCCCCGGCGTTCAGCGTCGTCAGCACGGTTTCCAGTGTCGACTTTTTCGTTTTGGGATGAACATCGACGGGGATCCCACGGCCGTTGTCTTCGACAGTGCACGAGGCGCCGTCCTTGTGCAGTGTCACCGTGATCTCGGTGCAGTGTCCGGCCAGGTGTTCGTCGACGCAGTTATCGACGATTTCCCACATGAGGTGATGCAGTCCGCGCGTGTCGGTTCCGCCGATGTACATCGATGGGCGCATGCGGACGTGATCCAGTCCCTCCAGGACTTCGATATCTTTTGATGTATAGTCAGCGCTGGACATAAACACTTCCGTGTTGGTTTGACTTGAACGGGTTTCGGGACCTTTGCCCATCTCGCTCGAGACAGGGCGTCAGGTGTAGTGACGGCACGAGCGGTGTTCGTGCCGGATCAGTTTGAATGGTCGTATGGCGCACGGACTTGTCGCGCGGGAATGTACGGGCGACGAGCTGGAGGCGGGCGTTAACAGAGTCAATGCACGAGGTGTGTCGCCTCATGTCGAACAGTCTGCTGGCCCGCCTTGTCGCCCGCGTCATGCGTTCTACCCCTTCTCTGCCTCGATCGCCGCCCAATCGACCAGAGCGATTTCAGGACGAATAACATGCGTGAAAGAACTTCGCTGGGCGGCCCGAATCCCTTTCCCGCCGCGCGCCGTGACTTCGTACTTCATTTGTCCAAAAACCAGCACCTTATCGCCCGAGGTCTGGACGCGCAGACAGTCGCTGGGTCGTGACATTTGAGCTGCGCCGAGCACCTCGTCTTTGTCGTCGGACAGCTTGATCCCGCGAACCCCCTTCCCTGCCCCGGACAGGATCGGAACGTCGTCCATGGAAAAATGGATGATTCGTGCCTGCTTCGTGGCGACGAACAGCGATGTCGCGTCACGGACGAGTTCGACCCAGACAACCCGGTCACCCTCAACGGGACGGCAGTATTTGCGACCGGATTTCGTCGACGGGACTCGAAACGGTGCCAGCGGCAGTCGCATGATCTGCCCCTGTGCGGTGAGTGCCAGGAAGTACGGCGCCGGAGGGAGTCCTTCGCCCATATCCTGGTCTGACGGCGTGAAGCGTGCATCGGTGGTCAGAGCCGCCACGATACTCACCCCGTCGCCAATCTTGACGTGCTTGGAGATTGGTTCTCCGTAACCGGACGACACGGGAACGGCCTCGATCGGCAGCGTGTACGCGGTCCCGTCGCTCGCAAAGTAAATGACGTTATCCACCGTACTGCCGGGAATCACGTCCAGCACGGAATCCCCTTCTCTCACCCGTGTCGTTTCCACGCTTTGCAGGCGTCCGACACGTTTGACCCAGCCTTCGCGAGTCAGCACGACATTGGTGTTTTCGCGGACGATGTAGGCCGAAGCATCAAATTCAACGATCTCCTCGCTGCTGCCGATCGACGTTCGCCGTTTATCGGCAAACTCGTTCGACAACTCTTCCAGTTCCGCGCGAACGACGCCCCAGAGTTTCTTTTCCGATGAAAGCAGCTTGCGAATCTTCTCGGCGGCGGCTCGTTTTTCGTTCAGTTCGCCGACGATCGAGTCAATTTCGAGTTGCGAGATTTTGTAGAGCTGCATTTCCAGAATCGACATCGTTTGCTCTTCATCGAGCAGTGGAAATGCTTTCAGCAACTTGTCGCAGGCATCGCGCTTCCCCGAGCTGTTGCGGATGATCTTCAATGCCTTATCGAGGTCATTGAAGATGATGGCAAATCCTTCCAGCAGGTGAATACGCTGCTCGAGTTGCCTCAGATCAAATTCCAGCCGCTTCCGCAGGGTCGCCAGGCGGAACTTAAGGAATTCCTGCAGGATCTGCACCAGACTCAGGCGAGCCGGCACCATCGAACCGGTCTCGTCTGGCACCAGGCAGGTCGCGTTGTAGCCGAAGTTCTGCTCAAGTGATGAATGCTTGTAGAGATACGTCATCACCTGTGCGGGGTCGGAACCGGGCTTCAGATCGAGCACGATCCGCAGGTCGTGCTTGTTGTCGGTTTCGTCATTGGAGTCGAGCAGTTGCGGCAACTTGCGTGAGGTGACAATCGCACCGATTTCGGCGGCGAGCGGTCCCGATTCCACGCCATAGGGGATGGAGTAGATGATGATGCGATTGCTGGTCTCACCTTTCTTGGTTTTTTCCATCATCCATTCGCCACGCACCTTGATCGCACCGCGGCCTTCTTCGTAAATAACCCGCAGATCTTTACGGTCGGTGACGATTCGCCCGCCGAGCGGAAAATCGGGGCCTTTGATCAGCTTCAGCAGATCCTTCGTCTCGGCATCCGGGTTGTCGATCAGGTGAATACACGCCGCGATCAGTTCTCCCAGGTTATGGGGGGGGATGTTGGTTGCCATACCGACCGCGATGCCGGATGCGCCGTTGGCCAGCAGGTTGGGGTATCGTGCGGGGAGGACGACCGGTTCTTCTTCCCGGGCGTCGTAGTTGGGCCGCATTTCGACGGTCTGGAACTTCAGTTCCTGATTCAGGTGTTCGGCGAGCTTTGTGAGTTTGGCTTCGGTGTAACGGGACGCAGCGGCGGGAAGTCCCATGATCGAGCCGAAGTTCCCCTGTCCGTGGACGAGCGGATATCGCAGCATGAAATTCTGCGCCATACGGACCAGAGCGTCGTAGATGGCCCCTTCACCGTGAGGGTGGTAATCCCCCATGGTGGCCCCGCAGATCTTGGCACACTTGAGCGTCTTGCTGTCTGCCGTCAGTCGCAGGTCTTCGTACATTGCGTACAGAATTCGCCGCTGCACAGGTTTGAGCCCGTCGCGGACGTCCGGCAGCGCCCGCGACATGATGACCGACATGGCGTAGTTCAGGTACCGCTTCCGCGTTTCCTGGCTGAGCAACACATACTCGATACGATCACCGTTCTCGGATCGCTGCTCTCCATTTCCGTTGTCTGACGTACGTTTCGCCAATTTCAACTCCGTTTAACTGCACTGCTTCGCTCGATTGCGGCAGGTCGATTCTCTGTGGGCTGAGGACAAATTGCCGGGGCTCCGAAGGGGAATCCGGATACGGCAGTGGGGGTGATGCTAAAGCATTGCGGATTTTTTGCGAACGATCGGATGGGTCGGGCTGACTTTTCCGGCTTTGACGAGTCTGCTGTAACTAACAGTTACACCGGTTGAAACGAATCTGCAACCGATTGTAAGCCGTTAAATCGTAAACCTTTGCAAAAATCGTCGCTGTCGCTTCGATGCGTCCGGAATGACTCATTTTCGCGATCGATCCCAACCGAAATTGAGAGGGGTTCTATCGTCCGAACAGGTCGGATGAACAGGGAGTCTTGCCCGGCACCCGTTGCTGAAGGCGACCCAAGGAGGGGGATTCGATGATTGGTTCTAAGTTGTCCGCCGTGTGGCCGGTGGTTCTTTCCGCGTTAATGATGCCTTCGATCCATGCCCAGGATCAAGAGATTGATCCGTTCGGAGCGGATCTGATGCCCGTGACGTCCGCGACGGACGAAGCGGCACCTGCGCTCTCCAGTCAACCCGCTTCTTACCGCAAAGGTCAGTTCGATGGACAGGCCCCGATGGCCATCGATGCCAATCTGGGTGGGGGCGGCGGTGTGGCCCCGCAGCAGCAACCTGGGTACGCCTACCTGGGAGCACCCATGTATCCCTGCCCACGGCCGAACATCCCGATCTGGACCGGATCGACGATGATCACCAACCAGGCACTGGCCCCGCACGAGATGCTGTATCCACACACTTACCGCGCGATGTACCCACCGTACTACCACCGGGTCAAGGGGCACTGGCTCCTGACCCCGCTGGGTGTCCGGTCGCATGAGAAGTGGGAACTGCAGGGGACCATGGTTCAGGTCAAGTACCGTTCCGCTTACCCCGGCCTCTTGAGCGGAGCCGGCTGGCACCCACCAGCAACATCGTACATGCACGGAGCGTGGCGATAATCGGTCGAGGCTGATCCCGTTCGAGAAAGGAATCTCATCATGCACTGGCAGTTCAAACTGGGAACTCCACTGCTACTGACGGTGGTCGGGTTTGTGACGGTCTCGCCGGCCTGGTCGGCAGAGAAAGTGACCCCGAAAGCCCCGGCCAAAATCCGGCTACGTAGCAGTGAACCGCGGTCGGCTGCCAGGGCACCCGCCGCACCGGCGAAGGTCGAGACCCCCTCTGCGGAGGCCGAAGCCGAGGCCGCGGAATCCGACTCAAAAGTGACTCAGGCGAGCTTCAGTTCGACAGTGGTGCTGATGGATACCACGGTCGATCCGAACGTGGGGAACGACGGGCAAGTGGTTCCCAATCAGCTTCCTGATCCGCATGCTGCCAAGCTGCGTGCGAAATCCCGGGATTGTTACTACGCCCGGCTTCATCGAGCGAGTTGTGACGTCGTCAATACAGAAAAAGAAAATGCCCGCGACTGGTTTAACTATATCCGAGGTTACGGACCGGTTGTCTGGGTGCGGAATGGACCGGAATTGAGCTGCCACCCCCCTTCAATTCCCTTTGCAAAACGAATCGGCGGAGCGACTGCGCCTCAGTGGGGGGGCGTGACAGGTGTCCCAGTGCAGAGAGAAATCTCACCACACACAGTTTACGTCATTCAAGCTGAGGACCTGCAGTATCGCGTTTTCAAAGTCGCCAAGTAATGGCGAACGCACGGAATTCGGCAGAACACCGGTTCCGCATTCAGTTTCAAACACCGTTTGTTAACACCGTATGGATCAGAGGTTGAACCAATCCATCCGAGGGAATGGAAGGATTTTTGATATGAAGTCGTTATGCAAAAATATTGTCTGGAGTACGCTCGTCCTGGGACTTGCCGCTGCTCCTGCAGGGACGCTGCTGGCCGATGAGTCCAGCCCGGTGGGTGTCGTACGAATTACCAAAGTGAAAGCGGGAACCGCTGCCAGCGACCAGGTGACCCCCGTCAGCGCTTTCCACGAAGCCAACTGCAACACGACGGCCGCACCGGGATGCACATCGGGAACTCAGGTTCCTGCGTTCTCAGGATCGGCCACCTCGGGAGGACTGGGGTCCAGTTACGGAAACGGATCTGGTGCCGGAGCAGGTGCTGGCGGAACAGCAGGTGCAGGCGCTGGTTCCGGTTTTGGAGATGGGACAGGCGCCGGAGCCGGAACGGGTTTTGGTGCGGGTGCAGGGGCTGGGACTGGTCAGGGATATGGACCCGGTCCTGTCGAATTCCACGACAGTGCCCGCGGTTACCGCAAGTATGCTCGTCAGGACTGGCGTTATTCCGACTGGGGTAATGACAACAGTTGGGGAGCCTCAGTGCACCGTCGGACACAACGACACAGCCTGGCCCTGGAAAACGCCTACGGCCGGTCCACGGGTCATACTCCATCGATGTACTACCACGACCCCTCGGGTCAGGACATGTGTGACTACTTCAAGGCGAAGTTTGGCTACTTCATTCCCACGGGTGGTGGTGGAGCGGGACTTCCCTGGGTCGGACACTACGGCCGGGTCTATCCCGTCAATCCTTATCACACTGACTCGCGCGATGGTCAGGTCTGGGCGGCCCAGGGATACGGCATTCCGATGGCTGTTCCGCTGGCTCCCGTGGTCGGTCATACCTACGAATACGGTTGGGGAGTCCCCTCAAGTCGACTCGTCCCCGTTTCGCACCCCGCGTACTGAGTTTATTCACAATCACCCTCTTTAGCCGCCGCGGATCGCGGCATTCAAGTACCGCCTCCGCCACGGACTGGCTCCGACCGGCGATGATAAGGAAACTACGATGAGGTTCACGAAATCGAATCGATTGATAGCGGCCGCGTTTGTGCTGGTCCTCGGCTCGGCTGACCGGGGATTCTCACAGCAGGGGCCGAATAATGCAGGGTATGTCCGGATTACCGACGGACGTCCCCGGACGACCGTTCAACCTGCCAGCGCCCGCAACGCTCAAGGGGTGCAGCAGGTCGGCGGCCATCACCTAAGGTCAACCCCCTGCCCGACCGGCAACTGCGAACCCGTGACCGGGTATATCGACGGAAGTTGTCCGACAGGAAATTGCCCACCAGGAGGGGCCTGCCCACCCGGTCACCACTGCCACGGATGTCTGCACGGCAAGTTCGGCGAACACTACTGCAAGCATTCGCCTGACTACGGCTATTCACCCCCCGCCAAGTACCCGCTGCAGCGACGGGGTGTGGAGTATAAGCACTACTTCCCCGCCCAGTGGTACGGGGCCGGTGCTGACTACAGTCAGTCGACCGCGCCGATGGTTTATCAGCCGACCGACACGACACAGCTCGGCTATAAATACCAGCACGTTCCCTTCTGGCAGCCTGACCCCAGTCGATTGCCACCCCGACCGGTTCCCGCACAGTGGCACATCCATGCCCCTGCTGTGCAGGCTTCGCGGTTCTGCAATGGTCAGTGGGCCGGATATATGGGACCCTACACAGGAGGCCATTTCGGACACCATGGTCATTTCGGACACGGCGTCAACTCGTACTACACGAACGGGGCGATCGACGGGAACTGCCCGCCGAATACGGTTCCCTCAGCGGTTCCACAGCCGATTCCGCAAGGAAGCGATGTCGTCCCCCCGATCCAGTCCGCTCCTGGCAGCATCGAAGCGGCTCCGCAGCCACTCGATTCTGTCGGCATCGAAGGCTCGAATGACGATTTTGGATCGGACTCCGACTTGAGTCTCGATCTGGACGAAGTCCCAGACCCCGCCTAGACAGCCTCCCGCGGAGAACAGCTGCGAAAGGGATCTCAGTCCAAACGCTGATCCCCGCCGAAAACAGGACCAGGGTTAACACCCCATCAAGCAGAGGTCGGAAGCTCACCCCCGAGTTTCCGGCCTCTCGCCATTTCCGCCCCGTCCTGCCACGCCACCCGGCCAAACTCGACAAGATGCCACTGCTTGCCCGCTTCGGGAAGCAGTGCTCTTCGTGCCAGGGGCGACGCGGTAAAAGAGTCGACCCGATAAACAAAAGAGTTTCAACCAACCCGTCAGGGGTCAAGTAGGTTGGTCCCCAGAATCAGAGTTCCCCAGACTCACGGTCGAGCTGACTCCATGCCGCAGATCTGTGACAGACCGAAGTCCTTTCTTCTGTGGAACTATCGACGAAGATCTCCGGAACACGATCTACTGGAACCTGTGTCGCAATTGGAACCCGCCCCGAAGAAATCAACGCTCTGTCTGGATTCAATGTCGGAGTTCCGTAAGATTGCAGCAGCGCAGGTTGACCCTTTCTTGGGACTGGCGGTCGGTTTGAGTCGAAGAGCGAAGGAGATTCGAATGCCACAAACGGAAAGCAATTCACTGGCCAGCTTCCACGAGTTCGTGGGCCAGCAGCTTGCGTCGGCCTCGGCGGCTCGAGTAACTCCCGAGTTGGCGCTGGCCTTGTGGCGTGAACGCGAAGAAACACGCGCCGCCATTCGGGAAGGGCTGGCAGATGTCGAGTCAGGTCGCGGTGACCCTGCTGAAGATGTGATCCGCGAGCTCCGTGAAGAACTCAACAACGTATGAGCTTCCACGTTGTGGTATCACGTCGGGCCAAAGCCGATATTCGTGAAATTGTCACATGGATTCGAGAACGCTCAGCAAAAGGTGCGGTGAGCTGGGTGGACGCCCTCGAAAAATCCCTGAAACAACTGGAACGGACTCCAGGTTCCCGTGCCCGTGCAGTCGAAGCGGACGAATTCAAAATCGACCTTCGACAACAGCATTTCAAAACTCGCCGCGGAAACACCTACCGAATTATTTTCGTGGTTCGAGAAACAACCGTTCATGTGCTCACCGTTCGCGGAGCGGGGCAGGATTTCCTGCAGCCGGATGAAATCGACCTGACCGAGGAATCGTGAACGAATCGCATTAGCATGTGCGTTCCGTTTCCTCCGATGATCCGATGCCTCGAAGGCAATCGCGTCTGCTTAGTAACGAAGCCGTCAGTCGACTTCGCTGAAGTCGATGTCGGGAAGTTGGTGCTGGATTTGTCGAACGACTTTCGTCGGGACTTCCCACAATTGGAGCGCTCCCTTGCAGGGGATTGGTTTTGGTAAGGGGGTGACGTCTCCGAAGACCCAGCCGTAGTTGATCGTGCCGTCATCGGGTCGCCAGAACCATTTGGAGCGGGTCTTCGTGACGATGTTGACAATGCGGGCGACTCCACAGATTGCCGAGTAATCCAGTGTGTCGAGGTCCGGAATCCGATGGCCTCGAGGGAACCCGGCATCGCGGTTCGGTGTGCCCCCTGCGTGGATGGCGATCCAGCCGCGAAAGTCTCTTTTCCAGGATCGGTTCTCGACATCTTTGCCTTCGTGCAGAATCGCGTGAACCCATGGCTGTTTGATCGTCATCGCTTTCACTAATGCTTACCTCTGTAAGTAGCCCGCAGATCGGTTGAGAGACAGTAGATCCGCCTGCTCTCGTCGACTTGGTCTTTCGATTACGATTTCACAGTAGCAATCGCGTGCTCCTAGTGAAACTGATGCTCACCACTGACTCTCTCATCCCACTCGCACAGGTTCGAGAAATGCCTCTGCTTGCCCGCTTCGGGAAGTAGTGCTCTTGGTGTCCGGGTCGATGCGGTAAAAGAGTCGACCCGATAAACAAAAGAGTTTCAACCAACCCGTCAGGGGTCAAGTAGGTTGGTCCCCAGAATCAGAGTTCCCCGGAATC
>NZ_DASWWZ010000345.1:0-1959 GCF_036405755.1 Schlesneria sp. | reverse complement strand
GATGGCCAATCTTTGGACAGCGGACGGAACACGAGCACTCCGGATTGCACGTCACCTGAAGGCAGGTCGTGTTGCCATCAACGGCGGCGGGGCCTTGCGTCCCAATGTCCCCGTCTTCGGCTACAAGCTGAGCGGGATCGGGGCGGAACTGGGTTACGAAGAGGCTGCACACGAATACATGAAGTCGAAAGCCGTTATTTACTCTCTCGGAACGGAAAAATCTCCATGGCCGGAATAGGCGCTGGTTCAGGACAAGATGCACGAATTGGACTGCCGGTCACGGAACTCGACACACCGACACTGCTGCTGGACCGGGCCGCCTCTGATCGGAACCTGGCGACGATGGCCACCTATTTCCGGGATCGGCCTGCGAAGCTGCGCCCGCACTTCAAGAATCACAAGTGCGTGACACTCGCCAAACGCCAGATCGCCTCCGGGGCGATCGGGATGACCTGCGCCAAGCTGGCCGAAGCCGAGATCCTGGTCGAGCACGGGATCGAGAATGTTTTGATCGCCAATCAGATCGTAGGGACTGCCAAGACAACGCGGCTGGCGCAACTGGCGCGCAAGGCCCATGTCGCTGCCGCCGTCGATGACTTCGAGCAGGCCGTGGCAATTTCCCGTGCTGCGACCGCTGCCGGTTCTGTCGTCAATCTGCTCATTGAAGTCGACATCGGAATGGGTCGCTGTGGAGTCGCTCCGGGTGAACCAGCCCTGGAACTGGCACGACGCCTGACCGATCTGCCCGGCATCCGTTTAGCCGGCATCCAGGCCTATGAAGGACATCTGGTCAACGTGCTGGATCGGGCCGAGCGAACCACGCGCGCCCGTGCGGCGATGCAGCAGGCGGTCGATACGCGCCGTCTGATGGAAGGGGCGGGAATCCCCGTCGGCTGCATCAGCGGTTGCTCCAGTGCCACCTACAATTCCACCGGAGCACTGGAGGGTGTGGATGAAGTCCAGGCGGGAACGTATGCCACGATGGACGCCCAGTACCACCGGCTCGCACCCGAATTCGACATTGCCATGTCCCTGCTGGTCCGGGTCATCAGTCGGCCAGCCCCCGGCAAGGCGGTGCTGGATATCGGCGTGAAGGGAGCGGGCTGTGAGTTTGGCGTTCCGAAGATCCGGGATTACCCGGACGTCGAAATCCCGTTCTTTCTGGCCGAAGAGCACACCGTTGTGAACAACGCTCCCGACTGGAAGATCGGTGAGGTCATCCAGTTGATTCCGACCCACGCCTGCACGACGTGCAACCTGCATCGCGAGCTTGTTGTCCATGAGAACAACATCGTCGTCGACATCTGGCAGATCGAAGCGTCGGGTGAACTTCGCTGAGGAGGCGACGGTAACGCCCGGGTGACGCCCCAGCGAGGGGTCGCGGCCCCTGCGGAGCTCCGCTGACACCGCGACAACACCCTCACAACTTGCGATATTGACTTTAATCGCACTTATGAGTAACATCAAGACTCGTCGTGAGTCCCCCTGCGCCGAGATCGTTGATGAACGGGGATCAGGTTCAGTCGAAGTTGTTCAACCTGCTCAATTTGAGCAACTTCGAACCCATCGTTTCTCCCTGAAAACAGGGATGTTGCTCAACTTGTTCAACTTGCTCAAGGTTTTTTTCCGGCCGAGAATGATCGCGCGGGGGGCGGCAGGGCGAGTACAAGCGTCATGACGCCCGCAGTCCGGGGACGATCCTGGACGGCGCCGCCTCTCACGTTGCCCGCATGTTCAAAGTACGGTGCGACACCGAGCCGATCCTGTTCTTTGACAATCAACAGACCCATCATCTGAAGAAGACCGGCGTCTCGTCACGATCTCATCTTCGTCTTGATGCCACTGCTTCGCGGTTTTCGAAGATGCCGTGGCTGACCATCCCTGAAACAAGTCGAGCACTGCATGACCGAGGACGGTCATACAGTGGCATTTGAGATCTCTCGACCGTACAGGAGAGCG
>NZ_DASWWZ010000344.1:0-6960 GCF_036405755.1 Schlesneria sp. | reverse complement strand
ATGCGGTCAAGCCCCATCATGCACGAGACCGCTTCCTCTGCCACAGCGAACGTCCCGCCGAATCCGCAACACTCGTCGGGGCGTTTCAAGCTGACAAGTTCAATTCCTTCGAGGTCCTTCAGCAGCTGCCCCGCCTTGTTGAAGCGAGGAACGATCATTTCGCTGGAAGAGCCCAGACGAAGTTCCCGCAATCCGTGACAACTATTGTGCAATCCCACTCGATGAGGGAAACGTCCCTTGATGGACTTGACCTTCAGGACATCCGTCAGGAATTCACACAACTCAAACGTTTTTGGCCGGACATGGGCATACCCCGGGTCGTCATGCAGCAACTCACCATAGTGCTGTCGGACCATCGCCGTGCAACTTCCCGAAGGACAGACCACGTATTCGTAATCTGCAAAGATCGAGACAAACTTTTGAGCCAGAGGCAATGCGTCGTTCACGCATCCCGTATTGGCCATCGGTTGTCCGCAACACGTCTGGGCAGCCGGAAAATCAACGTCACATCCGAACCGCTCTAGAACCTGGAGCGTTGCCATCGCAACCTTGGGGTAGAGCTGATCGACGTAGCAAGGAATGAACAGTGCGACTTGTGGCATGGGGTGCTTTGTAATACCGCGAACGTTCCGGGACAAAGAGCGTCCCGGAATTATAATGGCTTAGGCAGATGAGAGCGACTGACTCGGACTCGGCGGCGTTACGACAGGGCTTGAAGCACGCGGTCAACCCCCTGATCCTTCAGCAGAGTCGCCACCTGATGGCCTAATGCCTCCGCCTCAGCAAGTTCAGAAGTGGCCGATGCCATCCACCGCTGACTTCCATCAACGGGCAACACGACCGCCTCCAGCCGGATGGTCTGATCTGAGACCGTCGTATACGCCCCCAGCGGGGCATGACAACCGGCCCGCAGACTCGACATCAGGCTCCGTTCGGCGGTCACCGCCGCCATCGTGACCGGATCCGTGATTTGCTGCAGCAATTCCCGCAGCTCATGGTCGTTCGTCCGGCATTCGACTCCTACCGCCCCCTGCCCCACAGCAGGGTACATGAACGGGGGAGCAATCTCGGAATGGATCCGTCCCGCCCAACCGAGTCGCGTCAATCCGGCTGAAGCGAGGATGATGGCGTCGTAGTCTCCGGCGTCCAGCTTCTTCAAACGCGTATCCACGTTCCCCCGAATCTCGAACAACTGCAGATCAGGACGCAGGTAGCGAAGCTGCGCTTTACGACGTGGGCTGCCGGTCCCCACTCGCGCATTGCGAGGAAGATCCTTCAGCGACAGCCTGGCAGTCTGATTTGCTGGAAGAATCAGGGCATCATGCGTGAGTCCACGAGTCGGAACGGCCCCCAGTGTGAGCTCAGGAGGCCCATCCGTGGGGAGATCCTTCAGGCTGTGGACGGCCATGTCCACCTGTTCCTTCAGGACAACCGTCTGAACTTCGCGCGTGAAGACGCCGAAGCTTCCCAGGACTTGCAATGTCTCTGTCTGGTCCCGATCGCCGGCAGTGCTGACATGCACCAGTTCGACCTTGACCTGCGGTGCAACCTGCTGAATCAGTCCCGCGATGTAGTTTGATTGCCAGAGGGCCAGTTGACTGGCGCGCGTCGCAATTCGCAGTTTGGGGCGAGTAAAAGACAAGGCTCGGATTTTCAGTTAGCAGGAAGGGAAAAGAAATCGCTGCGATTCGTCATCGGTCACAGCTTAGTTGCGGGGCGACCAGTTAGCGACTGCAGGAAGACCGCCGGACCGCGACAGCCTCTCTTCATCAGGTGAGGCCAATGACAAGAAGCTCAACAGGAAATGTCAGACGCTTCTCATTGCCCGACAAGCCCCCAAAGTTCTCGTCAAAAATTGTCTGAGGCAAGCATGAGGTTCTCTTCTTCCTCATCACTGTCCAGCGGTATCACGTCATTGAGTGGTATGACATCGTCAACGCGTTTTTTTCGAAGGGACACTTGCTTGTTGAGACTGGTTTCTTCGACCTCGAAAACTTCCTTGCCCTCAGCAAGGGCAATGGGAATATCAAGGCTCGGAGGCGCGGTCTGGTCACCCTGTCCTTGCTGCGGGATCGCTTCGCTGGAGGCTTCTTCGAATGTTTGTGATTCAGGCGTTCTTGGTACCGGCGGTTTCGCTCGATTCACGATCGACTTGGCGTCGGCCTGCATCCGAAAATGAACGTCGCCGATCATCAGATCATCGCCGAACGAAAGCGTCGCCTCTTTCTTGATTCGGGTTCCATTCAGATAAACGCCGTTCGTGCTGCCAAGATCACGAACCACGTATTTCTTGTTGACCTGGGCCACGCAGCAGTGCTTACGAGAAATCTTGCGACTGAGAGTCAAAGAGACATCACAATCCGACTGTCGGCCTATCAGGACAATGGCCTTCTCCAGCGGAATCAGGCAATGGCCGGGATCGACGGGAACCAGGAAAGCTGGCATTTGTTACTCCGCACGCCCCTGAAATCATAAAACTGGCAGGTATCGCCTTCGCTCGAAGAATCGAACCTCGATCACCTATTCAAATATGCTCTTATTTAGGCACCACATAGCCATTTACAAGGCCGTGTATCGAACGGAACGGCCAATTTTCCAATAATAGGGATGTTCTTATCCGTTGAAAACCCGTTTTCCGATTTCTTCAGACGGAATTGTGGATCACCGCGGCTCAATCCATTTCACCTGCCGCATCGGGAAACGGCCAATGAACTCTACCACTCAAATCGTCACGCGGGTACTCCCTGACATCAACGGAATCTGCCGATTCCGCCCCTCCACAGGCCATCCAATAAGAAAAACGCTCAAATTCGGCAAAATCCGCGGCCAGATTCGACATGGGCTTTTCGGGGGGCGTTGCGTTCGCTGGCAATTCTGAAAACCGAACGAAGAAAGACAAGACTACTGCGTCTGCCGGAGCCCACAGTAGTCTGCCTGCCACGATTCTCATTATCAGGAAACTTGCGATCAGCGCTCACGTCATTCGAGCGGGGAATTCGCGGCTTCTTGAAAGTCCAATGGTCCGAAATTATAGATCTTGCCGAATCCCGCCACGAATCGAGCGGATTTCGCATCGATACGATAAAGCTCGAAATCGCCGAGCGAGAACGTCATCGCCGAATCAGGGAACCGCTGCAGATACAGGTCTGCCAGTCGATCGTACTCTTCGGAATCCCTCGGAACGATGACGGCCTTGCCCTGGATCGACACCCGAGCCAGTGCCTGCGGGTCTTTTGATCCATTGTCGGGCTCGGAGATCATCAGTCCCACCAGCGGATTTTCCAGAATGTCCTGCGTGTGAAGTGCGAGACGACTGATGTGGATCACATAGGACGAAAAGTCGTCGCTCACCACAATCGGTACCATCGAGACTAACGGGGCCCCGTCCCGCAATGTTCCAATCGCAGCCACACGCTGCGATCGAATCAGTTGAGCAAATTCCATCTGAGGCGATGTGTCGGTCATCACTTGCAAGTCTTTGTCCTATGGCACAGCACGTTTGCCGCCAGTAGCACTCTGGCGGACTCAAACCACATTATACCATAGAACGCGACAACCGGAATTCAATCGCTCCCGGATCAACTGGCTCACATGCGTGCCCCCAATTTGATCACAGACTGCCACGAACGGCGGTGCCACTGAGCACGCATCTCACCGGGAGTCTGCACTTTACCCCAGCAGTTCATGCCGGACGCGTCCATTTCCGGCGATCGAATGAGGGCGATTCTGCTGATCGGGAATCGTCGTCGATTCATCGTAACCGAGCTGATGATAGATCGTGGCCTGCATATCCTTGGGCGAAATCGGCGTATCCACCACATCCCCGCCCACGGAATTTGTCTGGCCGACCACTTTCCCCCTGGCCATTCCTCCCCCCGCAAACACGGACGAGTAGGCTCGTGACCAATGATGACGAGCACCCCCTGCCGGAGCAGAATCAATTTGAGGAGTTCGACCATGCTCACTGGTACAGATCACCATGGTTTCATCCAGCAGTCCATGATCCTCCAGATCAGAAATCATGGCTGAGTACGCCTGATCGAAGACGGGCAGCAGGTAGTTCTTCAGCCGTGGGAAATGGTTCGAGTGCGTGTCCCAGACGGATGCCCCATGCGGTCCAAACGGATCCCAGAAGACCGAGACGAACCGGGCTCCCGCTTCTACCAGACGACGGGCCGCAAGACACGACTGGCCGAACAGGTTCATCCCATAGCGGGCTCGCAGGTTGGGCGACTCGTGCGCCACGTCGAGTGCATCACGAATTCGATTCGATCCAATCAGCGACATGGCCCGCTGCTGATGAGCGTCGTAATTCCCGATCGCGGCTGCCCGGTCAATCAGCGGACGAGACGCATCGAACTGCTGAAGCAGGTGGACGCGCGCGTCGAATCGGCGTGTCGAGAGTTCGCTCGGTAACTCGCAACCCTGCGACAATTGGAATCGGGCGTCGACTGAAATTCCCGCGTGCGGGTCGCGAACGTCTTCAACCTGCTCTGCAGCCAGCTTGGGCACAACCACAGTTCCTTCGCCCGTGAAATCGGACCAGAACGGGTCGTAGCGATCTCCCAGAAAGGAAGCATAGGGCCCCGCCTGCTGCGGGGAGCTCCCTTTTGAACAGAATCTCCAGGGAAGACCAATGTTCCGAGGCAGTGTCGAGGATTGCTCCCCAAACCGTCGACTGTCCAGATAGTCGATGACCGAACCCATGAACGGCCAGTGCTCCGGTGCACGCGGGGCCGTCTCCAGCGGAATGCTGTATGTCGGCATTCCCGTCATGACATAAGCACAGCAGTGGATCGGGTACTCGTGCGTCATCGATCGCACAACGGTCAGTCGATCCGCGATCTGCGCCGTTTGCGGTAAGCCTTCGCAGAACTGCAACCCCGGCACCGCCGTGTCGATCGCCTTCATCTCTCCCTGAATTTCAGCAGCGGCCAGCGGCTTGGGATCAAACGTTTCGTGCTGCGGCGGCGAACCGAACAGAAACACGAAGATACACGACTTGGCAGGATTCCTGGCGTCAGAAACTCCACCCGCAGAAGCCCTGAGCGGAAGTGGTGAATTCAGTCCGAGTCCAAGTGCTCCAATCCCCCCGATGTGCAGGAGATCGCGTCGAGTCATTCCATTGCAGAGTCGCTTTTCTGATCCAAGAAGATTCAACACGATAGGCGTCCTCAAACATCGCGGTCCTGTGGCACGTCGAATGTACTCTACACTTCTTTTTGTCGTACAACGAGTCTAGTCCGCAAGAGCCAACTTGCGGAGAGTTCTTCCCCTTCGGAAAGTTCGGCCGTTTGCTGACGGCTCATCGCGATCGCGAACGATTAATCAAGCCTGCGACTGCCGTGTTACTCGTCGCCAGAAGCCCAGGTCAGCAACGGTCCGGACTGGCCGCGTGAACGTGTCCGGTTCCATCCGCCTCAACGATTTCGCTACCCGCCAATTGAACAAACCCCTCCATCGCAGTAGAACAACTCACTTTGCTCCCCGCGAAATCGTTACAACCGGAAGAAGCTGGCCGTCGTGTGATCCCACAAGGTCAGGTGACGCTCATCTGCTTCAATGGCGTCGGGGAGCAGAATTGCTTCGAGCCTTACTCATTGTTTTTTGTCGACCATTCCAGGACAGAGTTTGACGACCCAGAGGAGTTTTGAATCGTGACGTATTTTCGTTTCGGCCTCGCCTGCCTTGTATCATTGAGTCTGACGCTGTCGGCTCTCGCCGCCGACAAACCTCATCCCGTCCGCATGGGCTGCGGACTGATGACGTTTGAAACCGTCCCCGGTTGGGGCCTCGGTCCGGATGGAAAGTCTGCCATCGGTCCGACACATGGTGGCGTCGTCGTCGACAAAGCTGGAAACATCTATACCAGCGCGGATATGGGTCTGTTCGTCTTCTCGCCCGAGGGGAAAGTCATTCGCCGGTTCATCGGCGATGAATACAGTCGCATGCACGATATCGAAATTCGTGACGAAGCCGATGGCGAGTACATCTACGCAGCTCGCAATGCCAACGCCGAAGGGATCAAGTTCAACGCCGAAACCGGCGCAATCGTGCTGAAGCTGCCGTTCCCTCAGGAGTCAGGCCTGAAGCTCGAAAAATTCAGCCCGACCGCGATCACCGTCGCTCCCAATGGTGATATTTTCCTGTCAGACGGCTACGCAAGTAATCACATTTTCAAGTTCGACAAAACGGGCAAGTACCTGAAGCACTTCGGTGTGAAAGGAAACGAACTCAAGGAGTTCAACACGGCCCACGGAATGACACTCGATACCCGCTATTCACCACCCCGCCTGCTGATCTGCGATCGAAATCACCAGCCCAAAGGCCGCCTCGTCCACTACGACCTCGAAGGAGAATTCCTCGGCGAAGTCGTGACCGGGCTGGGGATGCCCACGTCAGCCGCCGTGCAGGGTGATTACGTCTCCGTTCCTGATCTGCACGGACGAGTCGTGATCCTCGACAAAAACAACACCATCATGGCGGTGCTGGGTCATAATCCTGATCCCACCAAAGGGGGCAACTACAACATCCCGCAATCGGAATGGATCGAAGGGATCTTCAGCGGTACTCACGGATCCTACTGGGACAAAGACGGCAACCTCTATGTCCAGGATTGGAACGTCTCGGGACGAATCATGAAGCTGGTCCGGGTCAAGCCATAGTGATTGACACTCGCGACGAGTGAATCATCACAATCGAAGGCCCGTCATCAGGACGCAAAAAGGGGAGACACCAACCAAGTCTCCCCTTTTTTTGCATTCAGAACTGATTCAGTTCCGCCTCCATCCAAGAGACCCGGTCGGTCGATCGAGCATCGCCCTCTTCAACTCCGACAGGATCACCAGCAAACGCGGTAGAACCTCCGGCCAGCACCATTCAAAGTCGTTTCGACAGCGCAGTCGTCACACACACGAATGCAACAGCCAGATCCCACTCAACCAGATCCCACGGTCGACG
>NZ_DASWWZ010000343.1:0-2157 GCF_036405755.1 Schlesneria sp. | reverse complement strand
ATATACTTTTCCGGTCTGAAGGAGGTGTGGACTTCGGAGGCGTTGGCATCTGAAATTCGACCGAAAAGACCCCGAGTTCTCTTTATGGATGGTGAGTGATATGACGGCGACGTCGAAGATTCTGATTGCCGACGACAATATTCAGAACTGCGAGCTTCTTGACGCATTTCTCGCCGACGAAAACTATGAAATCGCGATGGCTCACGATGGTCGGGAAACCCTGCAGAAGGTGGAAGAGTTTCAGCCGGACCTGATCCTGCTGGACATCATGATGCCCAAACTGAGCGGTTATGAGGTCTGCAAGCAACTGCGAAGTGAAGCGGCAACCCGGGATATTCCCGTCCTGATGGTCACTGCCCTCGCGGAAATGGGTGATATCGAGCGCGCGGTGCAGGCGGGCGCGGATGATTTTCTCACGAAACCTGTCAACCGTATTGAACTTACGACACGTGTGAAGTCGCTGTTGCGAGTTCGGCACCTCACCAGTCAGAGGGACCGACTTCTGGCCTACCTCGAAGAGGTTGATGCTGTCGCCGTGAAAACGCTGGGTCTCAAATAGCACAGCATTGCCCTCGCAGGATGACGAGAGCGGACCGCAGACTGACAGGCAGAATGTCGCCCCCCTTCAAGATTGATAGAAGACCGAATGAGTAGATCCAACCCGACCGCCGCTTCTGTCAACAAAGGGACGGAATCCACGCAGAATCCCGCTCGAACAGCTTCACACGGCTCGCAGCAGGACGCCGGACGGGAAACGATTGAATCGATCGCGTTTGCATTTGTACTCGCGCTCCTCTTCCGGACATTTGTCGCCGAAGCCTTTGTGATCCCAACCGGGTCGATGGCGCCGACTCTTTTCGGTCGCAATAAAGCTGTCGTCTGTACTGAGTGTCATCAGCACTATGAAGTCGGTGCGAGCGACGAACTTGACGACGATGGCTACCTCGTTCGTCGGATTAGCGAATCCATCTGCCCCAACTGCCGGTATCCCAATTCAATTCGAGATCTCCCTGTTTTCAAGGGAGATCGCATTCTGGTCAATAAGTTCCCTTATCAGATTGCCTCACCGGAACGCTGGGATGTCATCGTCTTCCGGTATCCTGAAGACATGCAGAAAAACTACATCAAACGACTCGTGGGACTTCCTGGCGAGACGATCCGAATTTCTCGCGGTGACGTCTACGCACGCCAGGGAGATCAAGGGGAGTTTCAAATTCTGCGTAAGCAGGATCCGGACAAGCAGAAAGTTCTGCAACTCCTGGTCTACGATGACAGGAATCCCCCCGTCGACTTGCTCGCCAGTGGCTGGCCAGAACGATGGCAGACAATGACCCATGAAGAGATTTCAAATGGACTCGATGGCTGGGTTCGGGCGGAATCCGGCTGGAAGCATGATGCTCAGTCGCGCAGCTTTTCCGTTGAATCGTCTGGTGTAGAAAAGTGGGTCAGGTATCAGCATCTCGTTCCGAGAAAATCGGATTGGGATGATGTGGGAGGACACGAGGATGTCGTGAAGGATCCTCGACCGCAGTTGATCACCGATTTCTGTGGATACAATGCGTTCTCTGGTGGGCGAAGCTCCAACAACGACGATGACCGCTTCTGGGTCGGTGATCTGTCATTGAACTGCACCGTCCACATCACCTCCCTTTCAGACACCACATCCGGTGATTCTCAAGCGGAACTGAGCTTTGAGTTGACCGAAGGCGTTCGTCGTTACGTCTGCCGGATTGATGTAAAAACGGGACAGGCGACCTTGCTTCGCAACGATGACCTGGCAGCCGATTCCCGCGCTGCGAATATCGAAATGGCGTCTGCGCCGACCCCGATTCGCGGGCCTGGACGATACAGCATCACATTCGCGAACGTCGATGATCGGCTTTGCCTTTGGGTCAACAGTTCCTGGCTCAGCAGTGGTTTGATCCCGTTTGGTCCCGGGGCGGAATTTTCCGCTCCCGCAAATCGCAGTCCTCAGGAGTCGGACCTGACTCCCGCTGGTTTCTCTGCGCGGGGTGTGACCGCTCAAGTCTCAGACCTGGTTCTTCAGCGAGATATCTACTATCGGGCAGAAAAAGTCCCCAACGATGCGGGAGACTTTACGATGCACGATCAGGAGCTTTCGGACTCGCTTCAGATCCGCGAGAGCCTGAAGGATCC
>NZ_DASWWZ010000342.1:0-3798 GCF_036405755.1 Schlesneria sp. | reverse complement strand
CGACACAGGTGCGTCGGCCAGTTGCGGGCATCAATCCGCAGTGACCGTTCAAGGAGTGCGAAAGCGCCGTGGAACATGCAAGACTCCCATCGACGGAGAGGGTACTTCGCGGCAGTCTTCAATCCGACCTCAGTTGTACCGGGCGACGGAGGCCGAGCCGTCCAGTTCAGCGCCAACTTCACCTGCAGCTGACATGGGTAGATAAGTTCTGCTGGCCGCATCTCATGGTGTCCAGAAGGGCGGAATACTTCAACAGTTGTTTTGTGTTTTTAAGACATTTAGTCTTGTTGTTGACTTCAGGGGAGACGACGGTGACGTCAGGATTGGGCTTCCAATAATCGGTTAAGACCGTGGGGTGCGGGCGAGAGCAGCCTTCTGCCCCCCATCCGGTTACAATCGGTCGATCGGATTGTGCTCATCACCGCAGGGAGACCTCAAATGCAGTTGTACCGGTTGAGTCTGGCAGTCATCTTTTCAGCGATTCTGGCGGGGGATTGTCTAGGCGACGACAATTCGTCGGTTCATTCCGGCCGACCACGTAAAGTACTGGTAGGAGATTACTCTGCGAAAGCGTTGGCAATCGTAAACGAAAAAGGGGACATCGAGTGGCAGACTCCGATTCGCAATATTCATGATGCTGCGAAGTTGGCGAATGGAAACATCCTGTTCCAAACCGACTGGACCGAGATCGTGGAAATGACCCCGGACTATAAAATCGTCTGGAAGTACGATGCCGCGAAGCAGAATGGGAACGAGGGGAAGCGAGTCGAAGTTCACGCGTTTCAGCGGCTTGCCAATGGTAGCACGATGATCGTCGAAAGTGGCCCGGCCCGGATCATCGAGGTCGACGCCATGGGCAAACTTCTCAAAGAAGTTCCTCTGCAAGTCGAACATCGAAATCCCCACACCGATACGCGACTGGTTCGCAAGCTCGATAACGGCAATTACCTCGTCGCACACGAAGGGGACAATCAGGTTGTCAGGGAATATGACGAGAAGGGGAAGGTCGTCTGGGAGTACAAAACAGGGACGAAGGTCTATTCCGCACTCCGGCTCGAAAATGGCAACACATTGATCGGAATGGGAGATGGTCGCCGCGTCATCGAAGTTGACAAACAGGGCAAAACCGTCTGGTCGGTCGAAGAAAAAGAGCTTCCGGGAATCACTCTGGCGTGGGTGACAATGGTGGAGAGACTCGCCAATGGCAACACGCTGATCGTCAACTGCCATGCCGGTGAAGCAAACCCGCAGCTTGTCGAAGTCGATCCTCAGAAGAAGGTCGTCTGGACATTCAAGGACTTCCGACGCTTCGGCAACAGTCTGCCGGTCGCGAGAATCATCGAGTAATCAGAATCTGAGAGAAGCTTGTGAACGGAGCGAGTTTTTCTGACGTTGAGATCGATTCCAGGGTAAGCCGCCGAGGCAATTGCTCGCCCGAATCCCAGAGAGGAAAGACTCCGGCACCCTATTTTCAAACTCGCGACAAGTTTCGCGCGTTCACGTCGGCAGACTCTTGAGGGAAAGCGGCAACTCTCAAACGAAAAACCCCCGGAGTTCTGAAAGACCTCCGGGGGTTTTGGTAGACACACGTCGTTGATGTACGTAACCGTTGTCTGCTCACCCGCACATTTGCATTGATTCGTCGTGCGTACGGCGTACGAAACAAGTCTTGATCAGCAGGGTGTCCGATGGAAATGGACATGCTTCCAGCCACTGGAAGTCTTCTGCCAGATTCGGGTTTCCATCGCGGCCACTGAGAGTGGGCCGCCGTTGCCGTCGAGCTTCTGGACGAGTCGAATATAGGTGACCACAGCAGAATCCCCCATCACGCGGACGTGAGGCGAGGCGATTGAGGACTGCTTGGCTGGCTTGGTGGCGCTGGCGGGCAGGTCGAAGTAAAACTTGTGAAAAGGCATTCCGGTGACCAGATGCCCCAGTGCTTCAGGTTCGAAGCAGGTGATTGATTCGTCGCAGAGCGAGACGTAGGTCGCCCAGTCCCCTTTATCGATCGAGTGCAGCAGTTTTTGGCTGAGTTCCAGAAGCTCTACTTCAGCAGACATCCGTCATATTCCTTGTGTACAAAATTGGGATCATTCGATCGGCCGCCCGATGAGGCTGCCGTGGGTGTCGCAGAGGGTGTGCTGAAATTTCTCCACACCAGGTCTCCACATTCCCCGTATGACTCGCTCGATCATGCGAGTTAAGATCACACAGCATAATGAACCTTTTGCCGTCAGGGAACGAGCGGCCGGACGCATTTTTCCCTCAAAATGGGGTCAGGTTTCGGCTCTCACAAATTTCCGTCGCCAATACTGTTTCAATTTTTGTCAATTAGTGTCATCTTATCACCATTCAGACGGAATGCCTTGAAGCGGCTGAGGCGTGAGGCTGCTGCCGGGACCTGTCACTGCGGTGTCGTGCTGTTGCGCAGAAGGGAAGGACATGGGAACATCGTCTACGGCCAGATTCTGGCGCACACAGGCAACGCTCGCACGAACCCACTCCCTGTGGCTGATTTGTGTCAGTCTGGCGTGGGGAGTTTTCTCGTCGTCGGCACTCGCAGTGGATGTTTCCGACTATAAGTGGGGATTCAACGGCAAGGTGGCGCCGCACCGATTCAACGTCCTGTCGGTGCTTGTGAACAACCCTACACCTCAACCATTCGAGGGAAATATCTATCTGCGGAAGTCGCTGGGGGGAGCGGGGACTGTGGATGCGACGCTGGTCGAGTCCGTGACCCTGTCGCCCAACTCGTCAAAGTGGGTTCAGTTTTACCCGTATATCGTCAGTGAAGGCTCTTACAGAAGCGAGTCCTGGCGAGTCTCGTACAAGGGGGGCTATTACGATCTGCCAGAACCCCGATTCGCCAAATATCAGCGAGTGATTCTGGATGACCCGAACGCGGTTTCAGGGAAGGGGGGCGGAATCAAATTCCACCTGCCTGACAATCTGTTTCCTCCGTTTGTGATTGCGACGGACGGCCTGCAACTGGTCGTCCTTGACCACGTCCCGCGCTGGGAAGAGTCGCGCCGCCAAGCCTTTCTTGACTGGCTTTATCTCGGAGGAACTGTCGTCGTCCTGCACGACACCAGCGGAAAATTCCCCGATTTCGCAGGCCCCATGAGCGTTCTGAAAACTCCTCTGGACGATGTGCGATACGGCGCGGGACGCGTGCTGTATATGCCTCTCACCCGCTCGCAGTTTAGCGAAGCGGAGCTGAAACAGGCCTGCGCAGGGTTGCCCAGGAACTACCTTCCACCAAACTCGGAAAGCACCGACGATATTGTCGACCGGGTGGAGGAAACTGAGGAGAACGTCCCGCAGCAGAACTTGAATTATAACATGAGCGAGGGGACTGACCCGTTCAAGTCGACCTCGTTCCTGTCCCAGCTCAAGCAGATGACCAAGCCAAATCATAACTGGGTCCTGCTCCACATGATGTTCTGGGCCTACATCCTGCTGATCTTCCCGGGCTGTTACCTGCTGGGGAAAAAATGGTCTGATTTTCGGGTCGTCTATGCGGGGTTGCTCGGGACAGTAGCACTCTTCAGCCTGCTGTTTTCATACGTTGGTCAGCGTGGTTATGGCGAAGCCACCGCCGTGCATACTGTCGCCATTGCCAAGCCGTTGCCCGGGGGACAGATGGACGTCTGCAGCTGGTCGAACATCTTCGTCACGACCGGTGCATATTACGATGTCCGGCACAATGCATTCGCGGCACTCTACTCGACCTGTAATGAGCATGAGCAGGTCAAGGGTGAGGTCAACAATGGTGCCGAAGCACTATTCAAAGTCGAT
>NZ_DASWWZ010000341.1:0-4152 GCF_036405755.1 Schlesneria sp. | reverse complement strand
GATTGGCACCTGCAGGAAGTCCCACATCAGCCGCATTCACTTCCAGCCGTACCCATTCTCCCGTCTTCGGCAGGGGACCTGCAATTCGTTTGGCTGGAGTATTCTTGGCACCAAATCCGATGGCGTCTTCGTCCCCCCAGTTGGTCCGGTGTTCCCAGCTACCATCATTAAACTGAAGCATGATGGCGCGGGGCGGGTTCGCCGGATCGAGATAAACGTAGGCGAACAGCGTGTCCCCTTCGCCAATCTTCAAGGGGGGATTCGCGCCTGTGAAGAAGTGCTGCGACAGACCCGTCGCGGTGCGGCTGGAGGCCTTTTCTCCCGAAAAAACGGGACCTTCTCCCTTGGTGATCAACCGCCAGGGGGAATCACCCGCAGGCTGTGCCCCCGGAGGAAGCTCGTCATCCACCCAGACGGTCTCCAGACGCAGCACAGAAAGGGCATCGGCGGGCAAGTCTTTCCCTGCCAGCGGATCCACGTAAGCGGCCGTCGCTGCGGCGAGAGCGGTGGCGGACGATTGCTGCAACGCGGCCAGCTCGTTCAGCAGATCCTGCTGCCGTTTGGTGTGTTCGGTTGAGGGAAGCTTCAGGATCGGAGGAGGCAACAGCGCGTTGCCGTCCATGGCGGCATCGGCCATCGAATAGAAATACGAATAAAGCGAGTAGAATTCCTTCTGCGAAATCGGATCAAACTTGTGCGTGTGGCAAACGGCGCACTGCAGTGTCAGTCCCAGGAAGACGGTCGAAAGAGCCTCCGTCCGGTCCACCGCGTAACGGACCAGAACCTCTTCGTCGATGGAGCCACCTTCGCCTGTCGTCACGTTACAGCGGTTGAATCCCGAGGCCACCTTCTGATCGACGGTCGCGTCAGGGATCAGGTCGCCCGCCAGTTGCTCGACCGTAAACCGGTTGAAGGGCATGTTCTGATTGAACGCATTGATGACGTACTCGCGGTACGGCCACATCGATCGCTCGTTATCCAGATGCAGTCCGTGCGTATCACCATAGCGTGCGGCATCCAGCCAGATTCGTCCCTGGTGTTCACCGTAACGGGGTGACATCAGCAGACGATCAATCAACCGCTCGTATGCTTGTGAGGATTCATCAGCAAGAAAGGCGTCAACTTCGGCAGGGGTGGGTGGAAGCCCGGTGAGATCGATCGTCGCGCGACGAATCAAGGTCACCTTGTCCGCTTCGGGGGATGGTTCCAGTCCTTCGGCTTCCAGTCGGCTGAGAATGAACTGATCAATCTCGTTGCGCACATGATTCGAGAAGCGGGTGGCGGGAGGCTCGGGACGAACAGGAGTAATAAACGACCAATGCCCCTGATACTCGGCCCCTTGCCGGATCCAGGCCTTCAGCGTTTCGATCTCGCTCTCTGAGACACTTTTGCCGCTCTCCGCGGGGGGCATCTTCAGATTCGGATCACTGGTCGTGATCCGCTCAATGATCGCACTCGCCGAGACATCACCCGGCACGATCCCGGTGTTCCCCGATTCCAGTTTCGCAACCGCGGTTTCGGGCTTGTCGAGCCTCAAACCGGCCTGGAGCTGGTTCTTATCCGGGCCGTGGCAGAGGTAGCAGTTGTTCGACAGAATGGGCCGGATGTCTCGATTGAACTCAATTTTGCGATCGGCCCCCGATACCGATGAGACGGAACCGAGCACCAACGTTGAGAGCGTCGCCGCGCAGACGAACGTGGTGAGACTGCGAGATCGTGCGGAGCGCGCCATCCCCGCAGAATATTCGGGTCGATGAGATTGACGCCGGGGCGATGCACCACAGAGGTCGTGCTTCACGTCTACACCCGTGGCGGAAACTGTCACCACACAGAAAGCATTGCGGGACATACGAGGAGATCCTCGAGAATACAGGCGGGATGAAAACACAGCGGAGGGAGATCCGGTGGGCGGTACAGTACCGTTGATCAATATCAACCGATTCATCAGCAAAAGTCAATTAGCGATCTGATACCCCATTCCCATGATGTCCTCTATGTCAAGCGATACGCATTTACAGAGTACGGAAAAGTGGAAGCTCATACCGTTCAGAAATCCATCACTGGATCCTGAATTGGAGACGCGCCGGGAATCAGGAGGTGATGATCCGAATAGAGAGGACCAATCCAATTTCCAACATTTCAGCAAAGATTAAGGTAAAGAGCAGGAATTTTCTTGTATTCAAGCTACTGAGACTTCTAGACTGACTGTTGCGTAATTGACCTATCTCTCGACAGAAAAATTCTTGCTCTTTCTGGGCCACGTCTGGACTTGCCCATGAAATGTGGGCGCGAGGTTAGGATTAAATGGCCTGTTCGAACTTGACGGGTGGGAGATACCCGATCGTCGAGTGCCTTCGTACGCGGTTGTAAAACGCTTCAATGTATTCGAAGAGGCTTTGGCGCGCTTGCGAATGGGTCTGATACCGTTCGCGGTGGACGAGTTCCTTCTTCAAGGTGGCGAAGAAGCTCTCCATCGGTGCGTTATCCCAGCAGTTGCCTCGGCGGCTGTAACCGTTCACGGGTCGGTAAGGATTGATGGTGCTGGTCGGCCACTGAGGCTGGCTTCGACGGCGGCGGTGAGCCACTGATACACGGATCGTTTTTGAAGTCGGCAGGTTTCGGAAATGGTCAGCATTCGCTCGATAAAGCGACTGCCCGCTTCGCTCTGGGTGCCGAAGGAAAGCTTTCGGTAAATCACGGCGGGACGCAGCGCGCGTTCGGCCGTATTATTGGTGGGCTCAAGTCCTTGAATTTCCGTGAACGTCCAGAGCCACTCCCGGTGATTGTATAATTCGTTGCACATGCCGATGAGCCGTTTGTTCTCGCTGAAGACACCGCGCAGCAACAAGCGGTCCACCTGGTCGCGGATCGGCTTCACCTCGGTTTGAAACGTTTCCCATGAGCTGGCACCGGATTTATATTTGTGCCAGAGAGTAAACAGGGTCTCAACAGGAGTCTTCAAATCGAAACCCAGTCGTTTCACTTGGTGATCGTGGTGGTCGATTAGTGATTGGAAGTCCCGCTTCAGATGGGCCCAACACCATTGAAGTCGCTTGGCTTGCCAGTACATCTTCGCCCGGTCGCAATTGATGATTCCTGTGAACTGATCTCCCAGAAGTTTGGGCAGAGCTGTTGCGGCCCGACTGGCGAAGATGGCAAACACGGCGAACGAGGAAGAGACTGCGGTCCACAACCAGGCTTTCTGATTCGCCTGTTTCGTCGGCGATTCATCCATGAACAATTGACCTTGGTTCGCCAGAAGCCCTTTCAGATCTTCGTAGGTCTGATTGAGAGCCTCCGAGACTCGATTCTGCATTTTGACCGAGGCCGCGGGGCAGCAAGGCAGATTCAGCAGATCCGAAAGGAACAGCGAGGCTCGACGCTTACTCTGTCGAAAATGCCCCATCAGCAACCCGGTGAACGCCAGCAGTCGCGGCCCGAACTGTCCGGTTGGCACACCGCAAGGCAACGCGGCGCATGTGCTTGTTCCACAGCCTGAGCATATCAGTCGATGCCGCTGGTATTCCACGATCACTGGTTCGATCGGCGGCAGTTCCCACACTTGGTGCCGAATCGGTTCGGGATCGGCTCCTGTCAGGACTTTGCCACAGCGTCGGCAGTTTTCGGGAAGCAGTGAATGCACCTCTGCACAGCGTTCGATGGGGACCAGTTGGCGAACAACACGTCGATGCCCGTCTTGTCCGCCTCGCTTTCTCTTGGAATTGGACTTCGGCTTGGGAGTCGGCCGAGCATGCGGATGTTGCGTGGAAGGAGGCATCGACGAATTCTGTGGCGTCAGACGTTTGACTTGGGCTTTGAGATCGTCAATCTCTTCCTGCATCCTCGCCCGCTGGGACTCCATACTCGCTAACAGAGACGCGACGAACGCTCGTACGGCGGGCGTCATCTCGGCTAAAAGCTCAGCGGGTATCTCTGACATCTGCATCATGACACTGATGTCTCAGATATTCATCCTCCTGAATAGATCAATCCCGACCCGTGAACGGTTACCGGCGGCTCATCGAGCAGGTGATCTGATTTCGTCTCAGAAGAGTCTGGTAGTGTTCGCTGGCATATTGCACCCCGCGATCCGAGTGCGCCACCAGGCCTGCTGCAGGAAGTTCTCGCTGGACCGCCATCTCCAGCGCATCA
>NZ_DASWWZ010000340.1:0-2470 GCF_036405755.1 Schlesneria sp. | reverse complement strand
ACAGGCTGAACGCAGTCTTTCGCGGCGAAAATCCAACGACGAATGTGTCTCCTTCATGACCCGTGGGATAACGGTAGTGATACTCCCCGAATCCGATCATGCTGGGCCCCCACATCCGGGGAGACTCACCCGTGATCTGCTGCATCAACTCCAGCAGACGATAAGAGTCTTCACGTTTCTGAGCCTCGGGAACGGCCGCAATGAATGCCGTGACGTCCTCTTCTGTCGGTCTCGTTTTCTGTTCCGACATCACTCTTTCCTTGACAGAAAAAATTCACCGGGGCGATCCAAGTCCAGCCCGGGCATTCATACCGCTCTCACTGCTCGCAACTTGAAAGAGTTTATTCTCGTCAGTGGACTGGCGGGGCAGTGGACTGCCGGGGCGACCGCAGGCTGTCCGGCATTTCGGGCGTCGCCTCGCCCCCACACCGCTGCGGGCTGCTGCCCGGCGAGACTTCTCACGTCCCCGATCGTGCAAGCCGTTGCGTGCGAACCATGTCTACTCCACAAGGTGGATCGTAACGTTCTGCCGCTGACCATTGCGCAGCACTGTCAGCGAAAGATCATCCCCGACGCGGTAATTCAGTTTGACGTGCATATTGAACTGCCGCGTATCCCCGTGAAACGGCTTTCCGTCCAATGCGATAATGACATCCTTCTCACGCAGTCCGTCATCAAGTGCCCGCTTTCCTCCCAGGCTGTCGAGATTGATCCAGCGAACCTCCATCGCGGTTTCGTCCTCCGGCAGGCCCAGTTTCCGTTTGGCATCCGCACCGAGAATCGGCACCCATGCCTGGAAGCGGGGTGGCGCATTCCACATCGAACCGCGCCAGGAAAAATCGTACTTCTTCCAGCCGTCTTTTAGTTTCACGTCGTGCATCCCGGTCTGGCTCGTTTCGATCCTCACCGTCGCGTCACCCAGAGGGAGATGATGCAGGACCCACTGCATGTCGGCGATGGAGGTGATCGGCTGACCCTCCATTCGAACGATCTCTTCTCCGACCTTCAGGCCCGCGGCTGCGGCAGCAGAGTTCTCGATGACTTCTGAAATTCGGATGCCACTCTTACGGTCGATCTTCAGGCCAATGTTGTCCGGAAGAGGATATTTCAATAACAGGTCCGGGCTGTACGTCCCGGAATCCAGGGCATGCTGGTGCTCGGCATCGTGAATGTTGTGACAGTGAATGCAGTTCTGTCTGGTTGTTTCTTGAGCGTACTTGGCAGGATTTCGCAGGCCCGGTAGCTCCAGAGCACTCTTCACCTTCCTCGCTGGACCGCGCTTCCCTTTGAGCTCTTCCTGATTGTGGGGGTACTCCGCATGCAGCTCCAGCACCCGCTGCATCGTGTTCGTCAGTCCTTCGATCGAGTTGTACGCGTCTGATCCTTCGCTGCTTTGCGTGCCGTAGCGTGCATAGACGACGCCGTCTGCGTTGAGGAACATTCCGGCCCAGTTCAAATCGTGGTCGAACTGGAAGAGTGAGAGGTCCACGCCTTTCATCTCGACCTGACGGACAGAAACAAATTTCTCTTTCGCCAGTTCGCGCACCCCTGCGTTACCACTCGCAACGTCTGCGTCAAAGGCCGCGCAATCCTTGCAGGGGACGCACCGGAAGGTGACGAACAACGGCTTGTTCAGACGGCGGGCTTCGTCCATCCCTTGCTGGATGTCGTTGTAGACCCAGATATCCGTCAGCGAGGCATTGGTATCCTTGAGACGAGCCTTCAACCCATCATCTGCGTCGCCAGTGGCGATCATCGAGCCGACCACCGCTGTCGCAATCAGGCCCTGCCATAATGTTCTCATTTGTCGATCCTCATCGTTTCCGGGCAACCGGATGACATTCTACATAGAAAAAACGAGTCACCCGTCTCTGACGTACTGGTGCCGTTAGGGTTCTGCCAGGGATTGGTCAAGTCCGCCTTCACTTCCGTTAGTTCGATTGCATATGGGATACATCTCTACGGGGTCGACCTGCGGAACTGCAAGGTCCCGCCACGTTCGATCTCATTGTGCCGAATCCAGTGACGGTCCAGTGGTTGGTCGTTGATCCAGACTGTCTGTACGGCGAGACTGTCTGCCTCTTCATTTTTGCCTTGTAATGTGAGCCGATGGAGGCCGACTTTGAGTTCCGCCTGATCCCACAGCAGCGTTCCAAGTTCATACCGATCGGTCCCCGCCACCGGAAATAGTCCGAGCGAGCTCAAGACGTACCAGGCTGAGAGCGTACCCCCGTCGTCGTTCCCATCGAGTCCATTTGCCCCCGTCCCGTACTTGTTCGCCAGGATCCATCGGACCCATTTCTGAGTGAGATCCGGTCTTCCTGCGGAATTGAAGAGGTACGGCGCAAACAGGTCGGGCTGATTCCCATGCCAGTAATAGGCGTTCGGTGTGATTCCGACCCCGGACGGCGAACGAGAAAAGAACTGATCAAGTTGTTCCACGAACGCTTCTGGATCGGGGAAGAGCCCC
>NZ_DASWWZ010000339.1:0-9462 GCF_036405755.1 Schlesneria sp. | reverse complement strand
CTGGAGTGAAACAAAGAGCGATTCCCAGGAATCCGACGTACAGGAACAGCCACTCCAGAAGACGCTTTTTCTTTCCTCGATACAGATAATCGGCTGCAAGTTGCCTACGCCGCCCGAATTCGGTTTCTCCTGCATCGAGCACTTAAGAACTCCGAATCTGAATGTGCTTGCTTGGACGCCACTCTCCCGGATGAATTGTCGGGGTAGATCTGGGCGAACCAGTGCGTCTAGTCAAACTTCCAATCTCGGTGGATTCGACTCACCGAATGTTGCAATTCTGCGATTCTCCTCCGGCGAATTCCAGAGAAGGACGAGGAAAATCGCTGCTTGTATCAACACCGACTCTCAAAAATGCCCTGACGGATGCATTTGCATCTGATTATTGGATCGATCATGATGGCTCCTCCATCCGGCTGATCTCCTGATCGGCCTGAAGCCCTGCCGAATGTCTGGAGCCCGCCAATGCTATTCCGTCTGTTGCTGGCTTTACTGGTTTCCACTGTCTACGGAATGAAGCCGGTCTTCTCTGCGGACGCTCTGTCAGTCATCCCCCGCGAAGTCGTTCTCAAAGGCAATTTCGCTCAGACTCAGTTGCTGGTTACCCATCCGGGCGCCGAAGCCACGCGCGCAGCAGACCTGACTTCTCAAGCGGAGTTCGCCACTTCCAACGAGCAGGTGGTCGTCGTGACGGCGGCGGGACGTGTCATTCCGCGGGGCGATGGCACGGCGACCATCACGGTCAAAGTGGGTGAACTGGTCCAGTCGGTCAATGTCGTCGTCACCGACGTTGTGGCAGAGCCGGTGGTTAACTATCTCGAACAGGTCCGACCGGCACTCTACAAGGCCGGCTGCAACATGGGTGCCTGTCACGCAGCCCAGCATGGACAGGGTGGATTTAAACTGTCTGTCTTCGGCTTTGATCCCGCCGAAGATCGAACCGCAATGGTGCGTGAAGCCGTTGGCCGGCGAGTCAATCTACTGGAGCCGACAGCGAGTCTGCTGCTGCAGAAACCGACCATGGAAGTCCCGCATGGGGGAGGACGCCGGCTGGATCGGGGATCCCGCGACTATGAAATGCTCGTCGCCTGGATCCGCGGGGGGGCTCCCGGCCCCGGTACGGAGCGCCCCGTGTCACGGTTGATTGTGACCCCCGCCCAGCGAAATGGCGAACCGGGCCTGACACAGCAGTTGCGAGTAGAAGCGGTTTACTCCGACGGCCAGACACGCGACGTCACCCCCTGGGCCAAGTTCGATTCGATGGACGAAGGGCTCGTCAATGTCTCTCGCGAAGGATTCTGCACCGTCACCGGACGAGGCCAGGCCCCGGTCATGGTCCGCTTTGAAGGCCAGGCCGAAATCGCGATGTTCGTGATTCCCTACGGTCCCCCGGCCCAGCTTGAAGGCTGGGTCGACCATAACGCGATCGATACCCTTGCCGCGAATAAGTTCCGGGAACTGGGGATTGAACCCTCACCGCTTTGCGACGACACGACTTTTCTGCGCCGCATCTTCCTGGACGCCACGGGCACCTTACCGACGCGGGCCGAGATTGAAGAGTTCCTGGCCAGCGCGAACGATACGACATCCGTCCTTGAGCGACGGACGCACTGGATTGATCGTGTCCTGGGTCTGGTTGATTCGCCACGCAGGGGACTCTACACCGAACGCTATGCCGCCTACTGGACACTGAAGTGGTCCGACCTGCTCCGTAACAGCAGCCGTGAACTGCAGGAAACGGGAATGTGGGCCCTGCATAACTGGATCAAGGGGGCCTTTCGGGCCAACGTCCCGTTTGACAAATTTGTCTCGGAACTGGTGCAGGGAAAGGGTTCGAGTTACTCCAATGGCCCCGCCAATTATTTCATCGTGAACAGCACCCCGCAGGTGCTGGCCGAGTCGACGTCCCAACTGTTTCTGGGAACGCGACTGACGTGTGCGCAGTGTCATCATCACCCGTTTGAAAAATACAGCCAGGACGACTACTACAGCTTTGCCGCGTTCTTTGCACGCACCGGCCTGAAGTCGAGCCAGGAATTCGGTTTGTTCGGACTCGAACGGGTCGTCGTGATTCGCACGGGAGGTGAAGTCCATCAACCACGCACGGGACAGCGAATGGCTCCCAAGCCGCTCGACGCCGGACCGGTGGATCATCCGCTCGATCGGCGCATCGCTCTGGCCCAGTGGATGACCTCACCAAAGAATGCCGCGTTCTCTCGCGCGACCGTCAATCGCTACGTCGGCTTTCTGCTGGGACGGGGACTCGTGGAACCCGTGGATGATCTGCGAGCTTCCAATCCCCCCACCAACCCGGCCCTGCTCCAGTTACTGGCCGACGATTTCGTCGCACACAACTTCGATCTCAAGCACCTGATCCGAACCATCATGGTATCCCGGCTTTATCAACTCGATTCCCAGCCCACGCCCCAAAACGTCGCGGATTCCCGCTTCTACAGTCACTTCGAAGTCAAACGTCTGGCGGCCGAGCCCCTGCTGGACGCCATCGACGACGCTGCAGGGACACAGACCAAGTTTCAGAGTCTGCCACTGGGGACCCGAGCGATCGAAATCCCTGATGCCGAGTATCCCGACTATTTCCTCAACACGTTCGCCAAACCACGCCGTGTGAGTGTCTGTGAATGCGAACGATCACCGGACGCCAATCTGGCTCAGGCGCTGCATACTCTCAATGGGGATGTCATTGCCACAAAGATTTCGGCCAGCACGGGACGAGTTGAAAAATTGCTGAGCGAGAAAAAGTCGCACGCGGAGATCGTGACCGACCTGTATTTCGCCACATTGAGTCGCCCACCGTCGTCCGCAGAACTCAGTGCGGCCGAAAGCCTGCTGACAGAATACACGACGCCGAAAGAATGCTACGAAGACCTCCTCTGGGCCCTGATCAACTCGAAAGGATTTTTGTTCGTTCGCTAGAACGTCGCCGTTCCAGTCGTGTCCGCACTTTGTTCGACTCAAGACAGCGTTCGAAGCAAGACAGCAGAAGGGCTCGAAGAGAGCGAAATCGCAGGTACGATACTCTTCGGGAGTGTCATGCAGCACTTGATAACAGCGTTCCTGACAGAGCATGAAGAAAACTCTGTCGCATCGCAGGGGAGATTAACCTGATGGAATATCGACAACTGGGCGGCTCGGGTTTCAAGGTGCCGGTACTGAGCCTGGGGACAGGAACCTTTGGGGGTGGCGGCCCGCTGTTCAAAGCCTGGGGGGCGACCGATGTCGCCGAAGCCCGACAGCTTGTTGACATCTGCCTTGCCGCCGACCTGACCATGTTCGACACGGCCGATGTCTACTCACAAGGGATGGCGGAAGAAATCCTGGGTGAGGCGATCAAGGGTCGACGAGACAAGGTCATCATTTCGACCAAGGGGACGTTTCGCACGGGTGTCGGCCCCAATAACCTGGGATCCTCGCGGCAATATCTGATCCGGGCCGTTGAAGCGAGCCTCAAGCGACTGGGGACCGATTACATCGACCTGTATCAGCTTCACGGCTTCGACGCGATCACCCCCATTGATGAAGTCCTGCAAACGCTCGACGGATTGGTCAAAGCCGGAAAAATTCGCTACATCGGCTGCTCGAACTTTTCCGGCTGGCATCTGATGAAGTCTCTGGCCCTCTCAGAAAAATACGGCCTCACCCGATACGTGGCTCATCAGGCCTACTACTCGCTGGTCGGTCGCGACTACGAATGGGAACTGATGCCGCTTGCTCTCGATCAGAAGGTCGGAGCGGTCGTCTGGAGTCCCCTCGGTTGGGGACGCCTCACCGGAAAAATCCGTCGAGGAAATCCGCTCCCCGCATCCAGCCGACTCACCAGCAAAGTCGCGCTCGACGCCGGACCGCAGGTGCCCGAGGAATATCTCTACACGGTCGTCGACGCACTGCAGGAAGTCGCGAATGAAACGGGAAAAACAATCCCACAGATCGCACTCAACTGGCTGCTTCAGCGCCCCACGGTCGCCACGATCATCGTCGGCGCACGAAACGAAGAACAACTGAAGGAGAATCTCGGTGCTGTCGGCTGGAACCTGACCCAGGAGCAGGTCGCGCGACTCGACTCCGCCAGCCAGACACCGCTGGCCTATCCTTACTGGCATCAGCGCGGATTTGCGGAACGAAATCCACCTCCCGTGTAAGCGCAACGGTATAATATCCCGGGAGCACTGTCTGGTTTAGCAAGCCCGGCAGTGCTCTACTTCCCGTATCAAGGAGATGAAAAAGGGAGCTAGGGAAAGCCCGCCCCGCCTCGCCCGCAACCGATTGACAGCTCCCGGTCGGTTCGATGACAGGTCATGTTGACCATGAGGAGCTGTCCCGTAACCCGCCAACGTCCTGCCTGAACGATGCTTGCTTTTACCTCACCAAAAACTTGAAATTTGACACCCCAAAACTTTCGACTTTCAAGTCTGAAACCGCGTTGTGAACATGAGAGCACGCAAACTCAGGTCATTTAGACGGAAATGCCCCAACCTGCCTGAACAATATACGAACCGCTGCCAGTTTCCGGATTCCGAACAACAGATCAGTGACTCTTGATCCCCATTGTTGCCTGGAATGCCGATAAACTATGATTGTGATTGGCTTGCTTTTGTTTTGATCGACTGCGGAGACACTACCTGTGAACCATCCACCCTATTCCGACCATCACCGCAATGTCGGGGAGTTGACTGCCACACGCCGGGGATTTCTGGGTGCCACAGGAGGCGTCGCGGCAACAGCGCTCTGGTCAGGACTTTCTCAGGCGGCCCTCGCACAGCCGGAAGCATTCGGCAAAGCCAAGTCTGTGATCATGATTTTCAACTGCGGTGGTCCCAGTCACATCGATTTGTGGGATCCGAAGCCGAACGCGGGTGACTCGGTCCGGGGACCGTTCCAGACGATTGATACGAATGTGCCGGGCATCCACGTGACGGAAATGCTTCCGCGCATGGCCAAAATGGTCGACAAGCTCGCCATCCTGCGGACCGTCAACCACACGCAGGCGGGACACAACTCGGGAATGTACTATTCGACGGTCGGACGGCCCTACCGGATCGACAGCACCCTGATCAACCCCAGCCCCGCCGACCACCCCAGTCTGGGAACCCTCGTCGGCTGGCTGGCGCGACGTGACGGCTACAGCAGCGGCATTCCGCCGTATGTCATCGCGCCGTACCCTCACTGCGACAGTACCGTCTACATCACCCCCGGCCAGTATGGTGGCTGCCTCGGCATGCATTACGATCCGCTGGTGCTCGACGCCGATCCGAACGACAAAGACTTCAAGGTGCGCAACCTGAAGCTTGACCCCAGCCTCACCCCCGACAAGTTCCGGGAACGATTGAGCCTGCTGAATCAGATGAACCAGAAGGGGATCGCGATCGCCTCCCCCTCGGCTACGGACATCGACCTCTATCAGTCCCAGGCCGCGAGTATCGTCTCGACCGACAAGGCGTCGGAAGCGTTTGATCTCTCGAAAGAGACCACAGAACTGCGAGACCGCTATGGTCGTCACACCTGGGGACAGTCTCACCTGCTCGCACGGCGGCTGGTGGAATCCGGCGTCCGCTTCGTCTCGGCCGTCAACGGTCGCAGCATCATCTGGGACACCCACCTGAATAACTTTGACCGGATGAAAAAGAGCCTCGTTCCACCGATGGAACAGGCCTATGCGACGCTGCTGGAAGACCTGGAAGATCGAGGTCTGCTCGACACCACCCTCGTCATCTGGACCGGTGACTTCGGCCGAACCCCCATCATCAACAAAGACGCCGGACGGGACCACTGGCCGCAATGCTACACCGTCGTGCTGGCGGGGGCAGGAATTCGTGGAGGGCAAGTCGTGGGTGAATCGGACAAGACCGGTGCCTTCCCCCACTCACGCCCCATCTCACCTGCCGACATCAACGCCACTGTCTTCACAGCGATGGGCTACGACCCGCGTTCGATCACGTACAGGATGCTGGACGGCCGCCCCATCCCCCTCTCGGAAGGGACGCCAATCCGGGAAGTCCTCTAACGCTGAGTGGTGCTCGAACGCTGAGCGGATCAAGCGATCCATTGATTGCTCCGACAGCAGGCAATTGATTTGCTGATTTATGGATGCGATTCACTGGTAAGAGCCAGTTCGATAACGCCGCCGTGCGCTCTCGAACCAGAACATCCCGCGACGAATTGGGAACCGGTACTCCGACCGCTCATCGAGTGCACTCCCCCGTGATTCGCAGGGTTTTCACAACCGAAGACTCACCCCCTAAACCCCGTTTTCAACTCGAATAATAGTGAGCATGCCACTGTATGACCGTCTTCGGTCATGCAGTGCCCTGTCTCACAGCCAGGAAAGAAGCACTGCTTCTACGAAGACTCCGAAGCAGTGGCATCAGCCCAACGATTAAACTTTGACAGGTGACCGCGCTGTCTTGAATAACAACGACAATGCCACTGAATGACCGTCCGCGGTCATGCAGTGCCCTGTCAGACAGCCAGGAAAGAAATCACTGCTTCTACGACGACTTCGAAGCAGTGGCATCAGCCCAACGATCAAACCTGGACGTGCACTAATTGGTTTTAGGCTGTCGCCACTGATCCAGTGCCACGGCGATGATGATGATGATCCCCAGCAGCATGTCCTGAATGGGATTCGTCACCCCCAGCGCTGTACAGCCACTGGTAATCGCCGACATGATCAGGGCTCCGGTCAGCGTCCCCAGGACGGAAGCGCGAGCCCCCTTCAGGCTGCCGCCGCCAATGATCACCGAGGCAATCACCTTGAGTTCCAGCCCCAGCCCCGAGGTCGGATTGCCAACCGACAAACGGGAAAACTGGCACAGCCCCGCGATCCCTGCGAACAGCCCCCCCAGCACATAGATCGCAATCTTGTTGCGGCGAACATCGATCCCACACAGGCGGGCTGTCGCTTCGTTGGAACCAATCGCGAAGACATATCGCCCGAAGACGGTGAAGTGCAACACAGCCGCCAGGATCGCCGTCAGCACCAGCGTCCACCAGATCCCGACGGGCAATCCGTAGACCAGCGCCGTCGGACGGTTGCTGAGGAGATTCTGTAGCCAGACGGGCACCTGCGACGCGATGTCAGGCCGAACCGTGGTATTGTCGGCCACCCACTTCGCCCATCCGAGATAGATCTGCATCGTGCCTAATGTCACGATGAACGGAACCATCTTCAGATAACTGATCAGCAGGCCATTGATCAGTCCGCACAGACAACCCGTGCCAATGCCGATGAACAGAGACAACCAGGGGGTCCAGGGTGACCAGCGGACAGATGCCGCAGTGACTGTTTCGCGAAGTGACGTGAGCGATTCGATCCTCGATTTCGCCTCAGCGACGACCGCGTCTTCTTTCGCTCGTTTGAGATCGTCTTCCGCCACTTTCAGCTTCTGGTTCACTCCCGCCAGATTCTCACCCACGGCCAGCCGCAAAGCCAGATCTTCCTTTAAGCTCCAGGCAAGCATCGTAGCGGCGAGCGCAATCGCGGTTCCGACCGACAGATCGATGCCACCGGCGATGATCACCACGGTCATCCCCAGTGCGGCGACAGCGACAATCGCGGTTTGAGTCGCGACGTTTCGCATATTCTGTTCGGTCGCAAACATGGCCTTGGGACCATGCGTCCATCGGTCGGCAATGGTGAACAGCAGGATCACCGCAAATAGAGCAAGAAAAGGTCGCAGGAGACTGACAATCCAGTTCCACGAACTTCCGACCACGGAACTGGAAGCACTCAGTTGACTGGCCATGTTACAGTAATTTCCCCAATTGCACGTGATGACCTACTTCGAGACGGGCCGCTTCGGATCCTTCAGCAGCGGCAGCGAGACCCGTTTTCCGGTCCAGGCCGACTGATAGATCGCCAGCACAATCTCTACAGCCTTCCGCCCTTCCTCCCCGGTGATCTTCGGCTTTTGACCAAGCTGAATGGCCTTCATGAAATCCTTGATCTGTTCCATATGCCCCAGGCAGCTGATCGCCTTGGGATCGCTCGCTCCCCCCTGGCTTTCCTGACGGTTCATCAGCTTGTCTGTAATGGCTCGATCTTTGGGCTTGGGCTTTTCGAACTTCCACAGCAGGACATCATCCTGTTCGACAATCACCGATCCCGCCGTTCCATGGATTTCCGTCTTCTTCAGCAATCCGGGCCAGGCAGTCGTGCTCGCGGTGATCGTCCCGACAGCGCCGTTCTTGAACTTCAACGCGGCAACACCGACATCTTCCACTTCGATGCGGTCATGCCCCAACGTGGAAGTGACGGCGCTCACTTCACTGACCTCCCCCATCAACCAGTACAGCAGATCGACGTTGTGGATCGCCTGGTTCATGTAGGCCCCCCCGCCGTCCAGGTTCCACGTTCCTCGCCAGCCCGTCTTGACGGGAGTCTTGGCTCCCTTCGGTTGAGGGCCGTCGTAGTATTCCTGTGACCGCCACCACTTGACGAACGTATCTCCCAGCACCAGCTTGCCGAATCGTCCCTCGGAAATCGCTTCTTTCAGAGCGATGTTGGCGGGACTGAAGCGGGACTGGAAGATCGGGCAGAGCATCACGCCGTTCCGCCGGCAGGCTTCCAGAATGGTGTCGCATCGCTTGAGCGTAATCTCCATCGGCTTTTCGATGACGATATGCTTTTTGGCTTCGGCCGCTTTGACGGCCGGTTCCATGTGAGCCCCGCTGGGCGTACAGATTGAAACAATCTGAATCGCCGGATCCGCCAGCATCTCGTCCAGGTCGTAGTACGCCTTCACGCCGGGATAACTGGCGGCAAAGGCGTCTGCCGAAGCCGGAGTCTGACTGTAGCACCCAACGAGCTTTGTCCCCTTAATCCGCTTGATCGCTTCGGCATGGAAATTCGCAATCATTCCACAACCGATTATCCCGAATCCGACTTGAGACATGATGAGCCTTAATCTGGGTGCAGTATGCCCCATGCGTCATCAGCCAGAGACGGGGTTGAGCCAGGATTGTGCGGGCATGCTCGACAGATCGGCGTCAAATCCCGAGGCACATCACAATTCCCATCGCCCAACGCCGCCCGCTCAAGGACAAGATCACGCACGGAGGTTTGGTGGAGCCCCCGATTCTACCGCCCTCGTGCTCCGAGTTCGATCGTCCCGATCAGGTTTCCCCGTAAGCGAATCATTTCCAGGCCGCAGGCCAGCCAACACCGTGCAGCCCAATGAATGGGATCCGCATTGGATAGCCCCGGTTGACGCGTCCCTTGTCATTACCCACAAATTTTACAAACAATTGTAAAATTTATGATGTGGATGCACTGAAAGTCGAGTGTCGTAACCACGGAATTCCCAGTTATTTACGACTGAGCGCTGTGGATGATTTTGCTCAGGCACTGTGATTGCTAGGTAGGGTGGACGTCGCCAAGAGTTTGCAGGGCGGCCATCGAGTCGCCTCACGAGGAGCGCGCGAATCGCCATCCTTCTGTGGGGCTGACCG
>NZ_DASWWZ010000338.1:0-5113 GCF_036405755.1 Schlesneria sp. | reverse complement strand
CTGAAGTGAGGATATTTACTGCATATTTCACGCCGGCAGCAGTCTTCAAACACGACTAACCGTCGGAGAAGGGGAGGCGGATATTACGGGCAGCCGCATGTCCGGTCGCGAGTCGGATGGGATTGCTGGCGAGTACCCAATGGATTGCGACGCGTACCTCAAATGACCGACAGGCTACAGAGCGAAAAGTCAAAAAGAGTTACAGCGACACTGCCGGACGCAGTTCGATTCCTGGGGTGAACTGCATCAGGGAATCTGTCGGCCCGCATTTAAGCTCCGTCGCATCGAGCTTCCATCGACATTCTCTTCAGAGAACGGACCGAGCGATCCCCTCGTCGACACAGCCCCTGCTCACTCAACGTCAGAATCATCCCCCGCCTGCTGTCTTGTTGCGCAGATATTGATGATCTCGTACGGAGTCAGTGCTCCATTCAGTCGATCGCGCGTCGCTTGATCTTCAACCAGACGAGCCAGTTGCGCGAGCAAAATCAATTGGATACTCGATTGGTCAGCCGGCGTGATCAACAGGAATACAAGATGAACTGGGTTTTCCGATTCGCTCGAAAACAGGACCCCCTGTTTCGAACGCCCGAAAATGACGATCGGCTGATGAAGGCCAGGACAACGTGCGTGGGGAATGGCAACGCCGACCCCGAGGTCTGTCGTGATCTCTTGCTCACGAGCCAATACCATCTCGGTAATGTTGACTCGCTGCGGCAGTCGACCCGGAGGAATCGCTCCTGCCAATTCGCGAATGATCTCTTCGTGATTCTTCCCCGACAGGTCCAAAAGAACCGCACCTGCTGTAAGGGCCTCTCGCAGAACCAGATGCGCCTCAACCGGACAGTCGTCGTCGATTCTTCCCCAAACCTGTTCGAGAATATCTTCCAGGGTAACCAGACCGACGGGCACTCCCCGTTCCTCGACGATTCGTACTGACGACCCTTCTTTCTGCATCTGCAGCAAAACGGAGTCGACAGTTTCATCTGACTGGACACCACGCAGCGGCCGGACCAGGCGACTCCACTCATCCGTCCCGGACCCATCGATGATAAAGTCTTTGGCCAGCAGATATCCGGCAACTTTTCCACCCGCTTCAACAACGGGCCAACGGGAAAATCGCTCTTCCGCAATTCGAACCAAAACTTCCTGCCTTGTTGCGTTCGAAGTCAGATAACGGACGTTCTCCCAGGGAACCATGATCGTCCGCACCTGCTGCGACTGAACTTGCGACATGTTTCGCTGAATCAGTTGCTGACGAATCCCTTGCACCTTCCGCTCGACCACGTCCCGGTGAGCCCCGATGTCAGACAAAACCAGTCTGGCCAAAGCCACTGCAACCTCACCCTCTTCGAACACTGCCGCCGAAGCTCCGGCTTCCTCAAGATCGTCCTGTTCGCGCAAGTAGTGAGCACGTACGAAAACCCGTGCATCTGAGTTCAGATTTCTCGCTGCGGTCACGACGGCCAATCGGGCCGAGGAATGGGGCAGGGTCACAATCAGGTAGGCGGCATGATCCATCCCCGCCTGTTCAAGAATCGCATCGTGCGATGCGTCCCCAAAGATCGCGACTTCGCCACGCGCCATCAGGTCACTGATCGTGTCCATATTCATATCGATGACGACGGTTTTCAGACCGGCGTCAGTCAACAGCCGATGCACGGTCCGGCCCACAGGTCCGAACCCAATCACAATCGCCAGCCGTTTTCCGTCAGAGACCGACTGCTGGATCTGATTTTCCGCTGACCGGTTTACCTTGAGTGCCCGCCGGTCAGCCCGTCGGCTGAGAATTGACCAGAGCCAGGGCGACTTCTGAATCCAAGATTCGATGGGACCGATGCAGCGGAAGAGAATTGGATTCAGCGTGATTGAGACGATCGCACCCGCGATCAGTACGCTATGACCTGTCTCTGGCATCAGGCCGTGATGCCCTGCCTGTTCCGAAAGAATGAATGAGAATTCACCAATCTGAGCCAATCCAATGGCCACGGTTAAAGCCGTATGAATCGAGCGTCCCAGCAGCAGCACGATCACGATGGCAATCAATGGTTTCACCAGCAGAATAATTCCCATCCCGGCCAGAATCATGCCCGGCTCGCGGACCAGATACATCGGATCAAACAGCATCCCCACCGAGACGAAGAAAATCACAGCGAACGCGTCCCGCATGGGAAGCGCATCAGCAGCCGCCTGATGACTGACTGTCGACTGAGCAACGACCATCCCTGCCAGAAACGCCCCCAGAGCCATCGACGCACCAAACAGCATGTACGAAGCGGCCGCCATCGAAATCGAAAATACCAGGACGGTCAGGGTGAAAAGTTCTCGCGATCGCAGCCGGGCAACCTGTACCAGCACCCACGGGATCACTCGTGGTCCAACAACCAGAACGGTCACCACGAGACCACCCAGCTTCAGGAAGGCGACGCCCAGCGGTACCCACAACTGCGAAAGCGAGAATTGTGACGCGTCTTCGTGAGCCATTTCTCCCAGCACCGGGATCAGAACGAGCACGATAACGGTCAGCACATCCTCAACCAGCAACCAGCCGACGGCGATGTGCCCCTGGGATGAATTTAACTCGTCAGCGTCCATCAGCATGCGCATCAGCACCACGGTACTTGCCACAGCCATGGCCATACCGATCACCGCCGAGACCATCATCGGAAGTCCAAGGGCGGAATAGAGAAACAATCCCGCCATTGTCGCGACAAAACTTTGTCCAATCGCCCCCGGAATGGCGATCGACTTCACGGCGAGTAGATCTTTGAGGTCAAAATGAAGCCCGACGCCGAACATCAGCAGGATGACGCCCACTTCCGCCAGCTGATGTGCAATTTCCAGATCACCCACAAATCCCGGCGTCGAAGGCCCGATTGCAACCCCCGCAAGCAGATAGCCAACGATCGGGGACAGCCCCAGGCGCTGCGTCAACAGCCCCAGTACCCAAGCTGCTGTGAACGCAACGGCAATCGTGGTTATCAGCGGAAGATCATGCACGTCGCTACCATCCTCTCAACTTCTTAGCAAGCTCTTTGCAAAGGAGAGGAACGCGTGCAAATTAAAGAAAGGTCAACAACCGGCACAGGGAACCCACTCTCCTCGGGACTGTGCGTATGATAGGGACAGACAGCTCATGGGCAACCTTCAACGCTCTTCAATTCCTATCAAGGCCCATAATCCAGTCCGACTGATACGAACCATCAAATCAAGTGCGAGCCGTGACGATCCCTACCGCACCAGTAGTTTTGGGATAGCCCATAGCGTCTTGCGTTGTCTGAGCGTCTCCTGCAATGACCTCTCGCCTCCTTCAGATCCACCCGTTCCTTACCGGCGGATGTCCGAAAAAACCTGACAAAGGCGATCCATTCTCCGGACGCCCTGGTGGGCAAGGCCATGCGGTTGACGCTTCTCACGAAATCACCGAATGATAGTCGTCGCCAGTACTGAGGCAGTGCTGCCACTCCACACGCCCCTCTCAGGCCAAGCGCGTACTTAATCGCGTTCCCGATGTATGTTGCAGAAAGTTCATTGCTATGCCGATCAACGCCGTCGAGATTGAGTCCGCCATTCGCCATCTGAAAGCGGTCGATCCCGTCATGAGAGATTTGATTGATCGGGCCGGGCCGTTCCGTCTCAAGCTCGAGAGGAACCGGTTCGGACTCTTGGTGCGATCAATTCTTTCGCAGCAAATCTCGACAAAGGCGGCGAAGTCGATTCGGTTACGGCTGGATGAACTCTTGCATCCACTTCCTCTCTCGGCGCAAGCGATTATTGAACAGACGGATGAGGAACTGCGGTCCGTCGGATTGTCGCGGCAGAAGGTCTCTTACCTGAAGGACTTGTCCGAACGGGTAATCGACAGGCGATTGCGACTGGATCGAATCGGTCGGCTGTCGGACGAGGAAGCGATCGAACAACTGATTCAGGTCAGGGGCATTGGACGTTGGACGGCCCAGATGTTTCTCATCTTTTCCTTGGGGCGCCTCGACGTGTTCCCCCACGATGACCTGATTGTTCGGTCGTCCATTCGGGAGTTGTACCGACTGGCAGAACTCCCTACCAAACAGCAGAGCCATCAGATTGCGGCCGCCTGGAAACCCTACTGCAGTGTGGCGTCGTGGTACTGTTGGCGACTTCTGGACGTCAAGAATGATCCGACGATGGATGCCAGCCAATACCCGGTGTAAAGCGTAGTCAACAATTCGCGACGACAGGCTAGAATTGGCCGAGTGATTGTGACAAGATCGGCACGCATCGACCGTGCCATTCCCATCTCGACGCGACACAGCGGCAGAACGCCTGATTGTTCTCGTGTCATTCCTGTCTTCGGAGAAATCAGTTGATCCGCGGGACTCTTCTTCCTGTTCACGCACAACTCGGGGCTGCCAGTCTTTTAGGAGTGTTACTCCTGACAGGATGTGGCACGTCGCAGCGAGGAGGCTTGCCGGCAAGTGAACCTCCCGCCGTCGTGATCATCGAGCCCACCGAGAAAGAACTTGCCGACTTTGCTGAGTTCACGGGCCGCACCGACGCCGTGGAATCGGTCGAGATTCGTGCTCGAGTCAGCGGTTATCTCAAGAAGATCAATTTCCGCCCCGGAAAGGAAGTCAAAGAGGGGGACCTTCTGTTCGAGATCGATCCAAGACCGTACGACGCAGAGCTCGAACGGGCTGAGGGAACCCTGGCGACGGCGTTGGCCAGCGCCAAACAGGCCAGCGCCGAAATGTTGCGAGCGGAAAATCTGCACGAAAGGAAAATCAGCACTCAGGCTGATTACGACAAGGCCGTCGCGGATCTTGCTCACGCCGAAGCGTCCGTGCAATCGACTAAGGCCAATGTGACCAAAGCCAAGCTCGACCAAGAATTCACGCGAGTGATCGCGCCGATTTCAGGCCGCACCAGCCGGGAATTGATTACCGAAGGAAATCTGGTCTCGGCCGATTCGACAGCACTGACAACCATCGTATCGTCGGATCCGATCTTCGCGTACTTCGATGTCGACGAGCGAACGCTGCTCGATATTCAGAAACTCATCCGCGAAAAAAAGCTCGCATCCGCCCGTGAACGGGACGACGTTGAGATCCGACTGGAACTTGCAAACGAGACCGGT
>NZ_DASWWZ010000337.1:0-6008 GCF_036405755.1 Schlesneria sp. | reverse complement strand
CGGCCGAGTTTCCCGAGTTGGCCCAGCGGTTCCAGGCCGTCTTCGCGAATCGCGGAGGAATGCAGGATCCCGCCACTCGCTGTGCGGTTCTCGCACTCCTGATGATTTCCGTCGGGTTCGCATTCAAACTCTCACTGGTCCCCTTTCATTTCTGGTGCCCTGACGCCTTTCACGGTGCTCCCGCTGAAGTCGGTGGATTCCTGTCGGTTGCTTCCAAAGCAGCGGCATTCGCCTTGCTCGTTCGTCTGTCGCTGGCCCTGGCCGGGGACGGCTCAGGTGCTCTTTCGCAGCTTTCACTCTCGTGCGGCCTCGGGCTGGGACTGGTGGCGATTGTCACTTCGACATTCGGCAACCTGGCCGCCTATTCGCAGCGAAATATCAAACGAATGCTCGCCTATTCCACGATTGCCCACGCCGGTTACTCGCTGATGGCAATTGCAGCACTGCTGGTCCTGCAAAGTGTGCGAACGGACTCAGCCTTCCAGGTTGCACACCCCGGAAACGGTCCTCGCGCGATGGAAGGGCTGCTCTATTACATGGGCGTCTACCTGTTCATGAATCTGGGGGCATTCGCGATTGTTGCGTTGATTCGGAACCAGACTTTTTCGGAAGAGATCGAAGACTACAAGGGTTTGGCACAGCAGGCTCCCGTGCTGGCAATTTGCATGGCGATCTGCATGTTCAGCCTGGTCGGCATTCCGCCCCTCGGCGGCTTCTACGGGAAAGCCTTTATTTTCGCGTCGGTTTACGAATCAACGCACGTGCACTGGTTCATGTGGCTGGTCCTCGCCGCGGGGGGACTCAACACCGTGATCAGTTTGTTCTACTATCTCCGCGTCGCCAAAATCATGTGCATCGATTCTCGGCCCTCCGGGGCGGCCACCGTCTCCATGCCGGCCAGTTCCTCTCCTGCGATGTACGTCATGCTGGTCTCAGGAATGGTGGTTTTCCTGGGGATCATTATTGATCCACTGACGAAAGTCGCACTTCAGGCGGCCCATGCCTTTTTTTGAACCGCAGATGGACCCTCGGTGATCGTCACATCGACCGGTCGACCAAACCAAAGCACAACTGAAGTCAGTGACTAGTAAAATCGATCCCGGCCCGATTCCCTCGGGCCACCCTTTTGTTCTCATAGACGGCTAGTTTCTTATGGCACACGTGCAACACAATGCCAGGCTCAACGAACTCCTGATCGCGCTCGGAAAAAGCCTGCTTCAATATGTTGGCCAATGCAGCTCGTGGTCCAGCCGGTCTCAAAAGGGAGTCGAAGCAGAGTTCCAGAAAATTGTGGCCGTTCAGCAGGAACACGTCGCAAAACTTTCCGCTCTGCTCACCGAGCGACGCTGGACGATCGATTTCGGCGGGTTTCCTGCGGATTACACCGACCTGCATTTTCTGTCACTCAATTATTTGCTGAAACTGATCCGCGTGAACCAGCAGGAACTGCTAACGGTGCTGGATGAGGCGTCTCACACCTGCATTCACGATCCGGAAGCAAGCGCCCTCATCAGCGAAATCCTGACATCGGAACGTGAGCTGACCGAGCGACTGAACAACCTGGTGCCGGCCGGGGCAAAAGCGACGGTGTGAAGTTTTTTCTCCCGGATTGTCGTACCAGCCCAATTCCCTATCTTTCTGCCCGTTGCTCTGGAATCGTGGGGCACGACGTCCCGCGGAATACTTCGACCACTTACCCGTCAGCGGTTGAAGTGCTATCGTCTCTCCCCGAGGACCGCCACCGCGTGACGGTGCTGTCCCTGCCTGGGGGCATTCTGTCTGGCTCAATTGAGTCAACTGACGCGGTTCTTCTCTTCGCTGGCTCATGAGACTTCGCACTCACGGCTCAGGTTCAGCCAGAGGACGAAGGTATCGTCCCGCCAGGCATGTCAGACAGAATTTTGCACTTTAAGAATTAGGGAAAGAGACAATGGAGTGGATTGATACCCATTGCCATCTCGACGAAGACGCCTTTACACAGGACTGTGAAGAAGTCGTGACCCGCGCGGTCGATGCGGGCGTTAAGGCGATGCTGGCGGTGGGGATTACACTGGAAAGCTGTCGCCGCGTTCTCGAACTGGCCGAACGTTTTCCCCAGGTCCACGCGATTGTCGGACTTCATCCGAATTATGTCGCGGCTGCCAATCCGGGTGATTGGGAGCAAATTGTCGCTCTGGCGAAATCACCCAAGGTTGTGGGATTAGGCGAAACAGGCCTCGATCAGTACTGGGATCATTCGCCCATCGAATTGCAGGCCGAATTCTTCGATCGGCACCTCGAATTGTCTCGCGAACTGGATCTCCCTTTTGTCGTTCATTGTCGCGATGCCGAGGAAGCGGTTATCAAGCAACTGAAAACACATGCGGAACGCGGCCCCCTCAATGGGGTGATGCATTCGTTCTGTGGCTCTGTCGAGACCGCCCACGTCTGCATGGAAATGGGAATGTCTCTTTCCATCAGTGGTATGGTGACTTTCAAGAAGAATGAAACGATCCGCAAAACAGTAGCGACAATTCCGCTCGATCGACTGCTGATCGAAACCGATGCGCCGTACCTCGCGCCGACGCCGTTTCGCGGCAAGCGGAATGAGCCAGCCCACGTCCGTTTGACGGCCGCTTGCCTTGCCGAAATTCGCGGAGTTTCGAAAGAAGAGATTGCCGAAGCGACCACGGCGAATGCTCGACGGATCTTTCGGCTTCCAGTCGGCTGAGGAAACGGAACGTTTCCGTTTCGAGCAGGCGTCGCTCTGAGTTGACCCGGTTCGCGTCTGACGGAATTCGTTCCAACGTCAAACGGTGCACAGTCTGAGGGAAGAGTCGCAAGCAGATTCAGGGAACACTTACTACGCCAGGACGTCGTGAATCACATGTCCGTGTACGTCGGTGAGTCGCCTGTTAGCCCCATTGTGACGAACACTCAGACGTTCGTGGTCAATCCCCAGCAGGTGCAGAACCGTTGCGTGAAAGTCATACGTCGTTGTCACGTCACGCTCGGCACGCCACGACCAGGGGTCACTTGCGCCATAGCTCGCACCGGCTTTGACCCCCGCCCCCGCAAGCCAGCCGACAAATGTTCCGCCGTTGTGGTCTCGCCCCTCGCTTCCTTGAGAGAAGGGCATCCGACCGAACTCGGTGTTCCACAGAACCAGCGTGTCTTCGAGGAGTCCGCGCTGCTCAAGATCCTCCAGCAGCGCGGCAATCGGGCGGTCGGTCGAGCCGCACATGGGTGGAAGCTCATTAACGATACTGGTGTGATTGTCCCAGTTGTTGGCAGCCCCGCCTGCCCCGCTCCAGACCTGAACGAACCGCACACCCCGTTCGATCAGTCGCCGAGCCAGCAGACAGCGACGACCGAAGTCTTCGGTTCTCTTCTCATCCAGTCCATAGGCTTTGTGCGTCGCCTCTGTTTCACTTCGGATATCCAGAGCCTCGGGTGCACTCAACTGCATCCGCGCAGCAAGTTCATAAGCACGGATCCGAGCGTCCAAACGAGAATCTCCCGGGTTCACGGCGAGGTGTTGGCGATTGAGTTTCTGCAGCAATTCCCGACCTTCCCGATCCGCTTCTTCAGTAATGAAATGAGCGGATTCCGGGGGACGGAGATCTGGAATCGGTGCCGGCAGACTGGTGTTGAGAATCGTGGCCTGGTGAGTCGACGACAGAAAACCGGCTGAAAAATTCCCCTTCTGGTTATAGGGAAGCCCGCGCGCATCGGGGAGCACCACGAATGTCGGGAGATTGTCAGTGAGACTTCCCAACCCATAACTGACCCAGGCCCCCATTGAGGGAAAGCCGGGCAAGAGAAACCCCGTATTCATCAGATAACTTCCCGGGCCATGAACATTGGTCCGGGACTGCATTGCCATACAGAAAGCCAGTTGATCGACCTTCCTGGCCAGGTGCGGAAGCTGATCCGATACCCAGCGTCCGGTTTCACCGTGCTGTCGCAACTCGAATGGGGGCCTTAGTATCTTTCCCGGGGCACTCGTTGCGGCTTCGACTCGGATCCCTTCCCCGGGATCGAAATCCTCACCCCCGTTCTGAAAGAGGAGCGGCTTATAGTCGAACAAGTCCATCTGACTTGCGCCGCCGTTCATAAAGAGTTGGATGACCCGCCGAACTTTGGCCCGGTGATGCAGTCCGCCGTTCAGATCGGGCTGCGGCTCATCCGCGAAAAGCTGGTCGCGCCCAAACAGATTGGCGAGGGCCAGCGAACCGAAGCCGCACGCCGTGGAAGACAAAAGATCGCGACGGGAAATGAAAGGCTTTTCCATAGACGCCCCTCTCTCGACCGGAAACAGGCGTCGAGAAATTCTCAACTCAGGTGCTTTAGCCGACCGTCAATGGCCGTATGCGGCACAATTCTACAGGAGAAACTGGTAATGCTCGCCCCGAATTTGTGGCATGTACGAGGAATTGGTTCAATCGTGCGACTCAATCTGGTGCTTGACACCCACCGTGAGCAAGTTCGTGGACGCCCCTTATTCTGGGCGACTATCATGACACAATCGTTCGTTCGGCCTTAACCTCGAAAGTTTGCGACAAAGATGAGTCTTCCCGAAAGTGTTTCCTCGGATCCACCCGTCGATTCGGAGCTCATCGTCGTCGATGCCGACCACTATTCTCCCTGGTTCGACCTGAAAGAGTTGTGGCGATATCGCGAGCTGGTCTGGATCTTTGCCGAACGTGACATCAAGGTCCGCTATCGTCAGACCGCAGTCGGAATCGCGTGGACAATCCTGCAACCGCTCGCCCAGATGGTTGTCTTCACAGGCCTCTTTCGCATGCTGAAGACGGAACCCGTCGAGGGTAGTCTCCCCTATCAGGTGACCAGCTTTTCCGGGTTGCTCCTGTATCAGCTTTTTTCCGGGATACTGGCTGCGTCGACGGCGTGCCTCGTGGATAATCGCCAGGTCGTCACCAAGGTCTATTTTCCTCGACTCGCCCTTCCCTTATCAGCTTGCCTCCGCCCCCTTCTCGATTTTGGCATCGGGATGGTGGTTCTCATGCTGCTGATGCTCTGGTTCCGGGTCGTGCCGGGCCCCGCCGTGATCCTTGCTCCGTTCGTCGTTTTTCTGACGGTCCTGTGCGGACTCTCGATTGGGCTGTGGCTTTCTGCACTGAATGCACATTATCGGGATTTTGGATATGTCGTCCCATTCATGCTGCAACTGGGAATGGTCGTCAGTCCGGTGCTGTACGAATCGAGTCTTATCCCTTCCGAGTGGATCGGGCTTTATCACCTGAATCCGATGGCGGCCTTACTCGACAGTTTTCGCTGGACGCTGTTCGGAACCAATGCTCCGCATGGGACACTGGTGCTGATCTCGCTGACTTCTCTCACCTGTCTACTGCTTTCGGGAGCGTGGTACTTTCGTCGCGTTGACCGGTTTCTGGCCGACAGTATCTGACATACGGAAACGCCCCTGTGGCACGGGGGTAAGTGACGCGGTCCCTCTGTGAAAACGAAAAAACCGTCGACAACTCAGGGCGAGCCGTCGACGGTATGAATCGTCTGGGGGGAGACGATTGGAGGGATCCTTCACTGACTTGCGTCTCGCGGATCAGGGCGAGATGGGAATCTGATTAACGGTGTCTTTCACCGAGTTGATTTCACTGACAGCGATGGCACTGAGGACCACGGCAGCAATCACACCGCCGGTCAGCAGAACCAGAGTCGGGTCGACGGCACCGAACTGTCCGCGAGCCCCGTTTTCGCCCATCACGAGCAGAGCATGCTCTTTGGCGGAAGGAGGAGCGGTCTTTTCAGACCAGACACGGAACACACCATCGGTATTGCCGGAACCAACCTGGTAGATACCGCTCTTGAGGTTCTTGAAGGAGTAGGTTCCTTCATTGTTCGTCACAGTCTGAGCAATTTCCTTGTTGTTCTGTTTGAGAACAACTTTTGCCCCTTCGATCACCTTGCCGGAGTGGTCGCAGACGCGCCCCGTCATGGTGCCACCGGCGGTCAGAACCAGATCAGGTACTCGGTTGACCTTGCCCGCT
>NZ_DASWWZ010000336.1:0-10762 GCF_036405755.1 Schlesneria sp. | reverse complement strand
GAGTTTTTTGTCGACGACGTGGTCCGTCAATCCCGCAGGCGTTTCCCGGTGAGTTTGAGGAATAGTCCTTCCAGATTCGATTGCTGAGTTTCCACCCGCAAGACTTGAACGCCTGATTTTTCGAGCTTGTCCAGGGTGGCGCGCAACCGTGTTCCCAGATCGTGTTCGTCATGGGGTGAATGAGGGTTGGTCATCGGGTGGCTTCCGTCGCGGGCCGTGGGATTTTGTCCGTTTGTTTTTGCGAGGTTCCCGACAGATGTCCCGCCCGAGACAATGACGGCGGGTTCATTGTCGTTACTGACGCCCACGCGTGCTAAATCCCCGAGTTCGGCAGCAACCCCGTCCGTCCGATCCACGTACAGGAAAACATCGGCGGACATCCCCGACAGCAGGCTGTGAATCGAGTCGTTCACCAGCACCACCCCTTGATCGATGATCGCGACCCGTTCGCAAATCGACTGGACTTCTTCCATATAGTGACTGGCGTAGATCACGCCCACGCCGGCGGCCGTCTGTTTACGAATACAGTCCATCAGTCGCGCACGCGATTGGGGATCGACCCCCAGAGTCGGTTCATCCAGGATCAGGATCTGCGGCCTCTGCATCAGTGCGATGCCAAAATTGAGCCGGCGCTTCATGCCGCCAGAGTAGTTTCCCGCTTTCCGGCGAGCGCTCTCTGTCAGACCAATCTCTTCCAGAACTTCGCTGCAGCGCTGGTCCAGTTCTTCGCCTCGAATTCCGTAGAGATTTCCGAAGAACTTCAAATTGTCCAGACCGCTGAGTTCCTGATAGATGGCATATTCCTGGGGAACCAGGCCAAAGACCCGACGCAGGGAAAGATCTTTCCCGTCGAAGTGTTTTCCATTGATTCGGACTTCGCCACTGGTCGGGGTCAGCAGCCCCGCCATCATCATCATGGACGTGCTTTTGCCCGCTCCATTGGGACCCAGCAGTCCGAGGACTTCCCCACCCCGGATCGAGAAGCTGACGTCCTTGACGGCAACGTGCGTTCCGAACTGCTTCTGCAGTTTGATCGCTTCGACCAGAATTCGGGAAGGAGGGGCCACGGCGCCAAGTGATCCCTCAGACTCGGCGAGTCTGTGCGACTGCGGGGAATCCGAAGTATTGTCCGTCAAGCGTCGCCTCACAGATGGGTGGTTTCGACACGACCTCGTTCAGAGGGTTCCAATCATGATAATATCTGCGCCGATGAGACGGAGCCATTGACACGCGACGAAGAAATCGTCGAAGTCGGACATTCTCTGCGAAACTCTTTCTGAGTTCGGTTGATCGAAGGCGGACAGGCATCGTACCGTACCCGTTCAAAATTCCCTTGATTCCTCTGGTGGAACTACGATGGTCGTCAATCGAATGAACCGTTCAGCGGTTTTGCTTCCCGTGCTCGCGGTCCTGTTGCTGGCGGGTGTCTGGCTGGGTGTATTGCCACGGTCGGGGGCTGACGCAGACACGCTGGTCGTCTACTGTGCCCACGACCGGATCTTTGCCGAAGATGTTCTGAACGAGTTCTCCCGCCAGACAGGAATTCAAGTTCAGACGCGATATGACACAGAAGCGACAAAATCGCTCGGGTTAATCAATCTGATTGTCCAGGAAGCGGCGCAGCCTCGCTGCGATGTTTTCTGGAACAACGAACTGCTGGGGATGGTGGAGTTGCAGCAGCAGGGCTTGCTTGAGGCTCATCGAGGGGCTGCGTGGAACCGTATTCCCGAGCAGTTTCGCGACCCCGAGGGTTATTGGGTCGGATTCGCTGCCCGATTGCGTGTCATCATCTTCAATACGAGTCAGGTCGCCTCATCAGAAGAGACCTTCAGTACGCTGCTGGGGCTGGAACCGGCCCGCGTCGCGATGGCGAAGCCGCTGTTCGGTACGACGCTCACTCATTACACCGTACTCTGGCACTTGTGGGGGGGCGAACGTCTGAAAGACTGGCACCGTGATTTGCGGATGCGGGGCCTGCGCGAAGTCGATGGGAATGCGGCTGTCAAAGACATCGTCGCCCGAGGGACTTGCGATGCCGGATTAACAGACACCGATGACGTGTTCGTGGCGCTGGATGACGGGTTACCCGTCGAGATGCTTCCCGTTCGCATCTCTGCCGTCCCGCCTCAATCGGATCACCAGGCCGTTCCTGCCGAGAATTCGCCGACGGCGACACAGTACCGCACGGTCTGTATTCCGAACACGGTCGGAATCATTAAAGGAACCGGCCGGCTGACCGCCGCGCAGCGACTGGTTAATTTTCTGGCGTCTGCCGAAACCGAATTGGCACTCGCCAAATCAAAAGCACGGCAGATTCCTCTGGGCGAAGTAAATGCCGAACTGATTCCCGCAGAGGTGCAGAAGTTGACGGAGTGGGCTCGCGACGGGGTCGATCTGCGAGGCCTGCTTCCCGCCCGACGGGAATGTCTTGAGTGGTTGAAAGCGGAGTACCTGAAGTGAAACAGGGTGCTGCATGAGTCTCGGGTGGGCCTGCTGGTGGACACTGGTTCGGACATGCGTGCTTTGCTTGTGTGCATGGCCCATCTGCATCGGCGTTGAACGCTGGCTGCGTCAGGTGTCGGATCGGTGGCGTCCCCTGGCTTTCGGCCTGGTGCTCGCACCATTTCTCTTTCCGGAACTGCTGGTGGGTTACACGTACCGGGGGCCGGCACTCTCGTCGTCGCGCGCGGCGGAATGGCTCTGTACGGGACTGTTGCTGCTGCGGATTGTTCCGATCGGCGTGGTGACGCTACTTGCCTCACCGCCGGGACTGGCCAGTGCTTCGGCCCTTTATTGCCGATGGATGCTCGTCCGACAGAGCGGGTTCTCGCTGAGAGAGCTGGCACGTCTGCTCGCCTGCATCTGGAACGACCCGGTACGGCGAGTTCTGCCCGCCCTGGGGCTGATGGCCCTGGTTGCGTTCCAGGAGTTTGAACTGGCGGCGCTGCTGCAGACGGCGAGCTGGACGGACTGGTTCATCGCTGCCCAGCGCGTCGGACTCGACCGAAACGCGATGCTGGCTCAGTCGTCCTGGCCCGTCGTGATGCAATTGCCGCTTGTTCTGGGAATCGTGAACTGGGCCGTCCACCGGCAGACACCTCACGTGGAAGCGAATCACGAGTTCCGTGTCTCGGCCCGGAACCACGGAATGGCATTGCTCTATCTGGCTGTGGCCCTGACGGGGGGATGTCTGATTCCCCTCATTTTTCTGGGATCAAATCTGCTGAGCGGGTTACGGCTGATCCTGGTCCAGCGCACGCAGTTGCTGGGACTCAGCCACGAGGTTGTGATCGCGGTGGCGATCAGCCTGACTGCAGGATTAGCGACTTGGGGGATGAGTGGCCGGTTTCTGCGTTCACAACAGGGTTCGCGGTTCGTTCGGATCGGCGTGCAGGGGGTGCTGTTACCGGGGCTGGCGGGGTCGCTGCTGCTCAGTCTTGCGGTCTCGCGCTTGTTTCAGCAACCCTGGTTTCGTCCGTTCTATGATACGCCGATTCCCTGGGTGATCGCTGTGACGGTGTGGTTGTTCCCTCGAGCGGTACTCGTGCGACTCTGGCTGGAAGCGACTCAGTCGGGTGAGGGGCTTTACCTTGCGAGCCTGTTGACAAACGGAGCGGGGCGAACGAGTGCATCCATGGAATCCCCTGCGGCAGCTCAGGCCGAGATGCCACATCCGACGAGACTGGCGGGAAGTTTAGCGTTCCGACTGCGTGATCAACCCCGTTTGCTGGCGATTGGCCTGCTGTGCTATTGGGCCTATCTCGACCTGTCGACCGCGTATCTACTCGCTCCGACCGGAATGCCCTCGGGCCTGGTAAGGCTTTATAACTTCATGCACTTCGGACGGTCAGCGGCGCTGTCTGCCGAAGCGTTCGCATTCTTCGGGATGCCGATCGCCTTGCTGTGTCTGGCGATCGGCATCATGCGACTGTTTCGATCGTAGCGGACAGACTCCCGCGACATCGGGTGCGGGAGGTGACCACGGGAGGTGACCACGGGAGGTGAACACCGAACAGACGCAGCACACGTGCGTAAGCGTGCGCTGCGCCGGTCCGCCTGACGATCAGAATACTTCGGTATGCTGCGGGCGGGGTTCTGGCGACTGAAGGTCGAGTTCGATCAGCCGGCCTCCCCGTTTCCAGGCGGGGGGGCCATAACCGCCCCAACCGCTGACACGTCCGTAAGCCAATTCGATACCCTGCCATTTGCCGTGATAATTGTTGACATGGTCATGGCCGCAGAAGACCCCCACCACCCGGCCCGAGGCCGAAAAGTCCTGAAAGGACTGGCCGGTGTCACTGTCGAAGCAAACCTTCTCGGCCTTGTCCCCCTCTGCCTGTCCCGACTCGAACAAGTCGTGATACTCCTTCAACGGAATATGAACGAAGACCGTGATCGGAGATTTGACCTGTCGCTGGGCATCTCGTTCCATCTGAGCTCGGAACCACGCCAACTGCGGGTCAGAGATACGGCGATCACCGGGTGCGTAGCCGACCTGAAAGAAGAACAGGGACGCTCGCGGTTGAGGGTTATCCTTGTCCATGATGTCGTAGCGGTAGCAGTAATGGCGTCCGGTGGCTGCGTCGTGGTAGCCCTGAAATCCCCGTTCCATTTTCTGCCGGATGTCGTCGAGCGGAAGGGAGCCTTCTGCCTGTTTGACCGGGTAGTCATGGTTTCCAAAGCAGAGGGTCCAGGGAACCTGCAGGCCGTTGAGAATGTCCATTCCGGTCCATTCCACCGGTTTCGATGAATCGTTGTTGACGAAGTCGCCGGTGTGAATGATGAAGTCGGGCTTCACGCGGTCGACCAGTCCCCGCAGCATTTCCTCCGTTGCCTTGTTGGTTCCGTCGCCGGGATGGAAATGCGTGTCTGCCAGTTGGAGCAGTCGGACGGTCCGTGGTCTGCTGGGGGTGAAGAGTATGTCGAGATGATCCGTGGATTGGGGCCGGATCAGCAGATCACCGAATCGCTGCTCTTTCTCTTCCGCCTTGCACGAGTTCGCCAGCGAACCGCTCAAGAGGGGAAGGGATGACAGTGCGACCGACTGAAGGAAAGTACGTCGTTGCATGAGTGCGAATCTCGGCTGAAGGCACGCGGTTCTGACCGACTCGAATAAGAGTCACAACAGGCCACGACAGAGTATCTCAATCGACACGTCAGTTGAAGTATTTGTTGAGGCATGACGCTGGGTGGAGTCCTACCGCCCAGACGAACTGGTTTTCCAGCGATGGATGCGTGCGCGGCTCCTGCGGGCTGCGTTGCCTTCCGGGGTGCTCGGCGAATATCGTGCGAGTCGGGAGCGAAGGAACTTGAGGTTGCCTGGATTGCCAATCCACTCGATGTGACATCCTGACAGCGACGGTCTGCTTTTTGCACAGGGTGACCCGTTGGTCTCGCAAAGGATCTAATCTGCGGGATCCAAGCGATCTATGGGATCCGAACTGGGCAACAACGGCGACATAAGGCGGAACTGTAAAGAAGGGCGATTAGATGAAGTCGATCTTGTCGGCGATGATGTGTCTGACTGTCCTGTTCTTAAACCCGGGTTGGCTGCACGCCGCCGATGCGGAACCGGATCCTCGCCCGAACATTGTCTGGATTATTGTCGACGACATGTCGGCCAACTTTTCCTCGTTTGGCGAGAAACTGATCGAGACACCTCATGTTGACCGCCTGGTTTCGCAGGGGACCAAGTTCGAACGCTGCTTCGTGACCGCCCCCGTCTGTTCTCCGTGTCGATCGGCCTTGATTACCGGCATGTATCAGACATCGATCGGAGCGCACCATCACCGCAGCGGCCGAGGGACCGAGAAGATTCTTCTCCCTGCAGGCGTTGAGCCAGCACCCCTGATCTTTCAGCGAGCGGGTTATTTCACGACGATCAGCAGTTGGCCGCAAAAAGACCAGGGACTTGGCAAGACGGACTACAACTTCGAGTGGGATCGGGGAATTTACAACGGAAACGACTGGAGCGGCCGTGCCAAGGGGCAGCCGTTCTTCGCTCAGATTCAACTGCAGGGTGGCAAGCTTCGTCATAATCATCGCTGGAACGAAATCGCACAGCAGGAACTGGGCAGTTTGACATCCCCGCAGGCTGTCAAACTGCCACCTTATTATCCTCGTGATCAGGTTCTCCTTGATGATTGGGCACAGTATCTGGATGCCTGCCGGCATACGGATAAGCAGGTCGGTCAGGTGATTGAGCGACTGACGCGCGAGGGGCTGCTCGACAATACAATCATCTTCTTTATGACAGATCACGGTATCAGTCATGCGCGAGGTAAGCAGTTCCTCTACGACGAAGGGATTCACGTCCCTCTGGTCATCCGGGGGCCTGGCATCGAGAAGGGCAAAGTGCGAGAAGACCTGGTAGAGCACATCGATCTCGTCGCCACTTCCCTCGCTCTTGCCGGACTTGCGATCCCCGCGACAATGCAGTCGAAGGATCTTCTTGCGAAGAACTATGCTCCGCGTCAGGCCGTCTTCAGTGCGCGAGATCGCTGTGACGAAACTGTCGATCACATACGGGCAGTGAGAACGGAGCGGTTCAAGTACATCCGCAACTTCCTGCCGCAGCGGCCTCATCTGCAGCCGAACCGGTATAAGGACAACAAGCCGATTGTCCAGAAGTTGCGCGAACTGCACGAAAACCAGCAACTCGATGCGCTGACAGAATCGCTGCTGTTCGCCCCCACCAGGCCTGCTGAAGAACTTTATGATCTGGCTGCAGATCCCCATGAACTCCGCAATCTGGCGGACGATCCTGCTTACGCTCAAACACTGACGGATCTCAGACTGCGACTGGAACTCTGGATGACCGGGACAAATGATCTCGGACGTACGCCCGAAACCGAAGCGATGTACGACAGCGATATGGCGAGTTACCTGGGCGGGGAGGGAGCCCGGGAGACCCCTCAGCGACAACTCCTGCGAAAGAATATCGAGCTGATGAAAGCCTGGAGACAAGAGGGGAAGTAGCCTGCTGAGTCCAATCGTTTCCCTGAGGATCCGCTCGTTCCAGGGCCCCCGATGGAAGTCATACGGATCCGCGGTGATGATCTGTGTCGGTCCCGGTGGTAATCGATATGGCCAGACGGTATGAATTCCAGCAGCCTGATCGTCCCGTTCGAACCCGCAGGCCCCGGACGGAAAGTCATCCGTTGGTTGCGGTGAATCACGCCACCGAAAGAAGAGAGTTCCCGAATGTTTCGTGTGCTCGAAGTCACAGCGGAGGGACAGGTATCGGTCACCGAAGGGATCGACAAGGTCGGTCCCCCTCCGCCCGGTGTCTTGCGCTGGATCGATCTGGAAAAGCAGGATGAAGCGCAGCTCGGGGTGCTCGCACAGCGTTTCCACTTCCATCCACTCACCATCGAAGACTGTTCCCATTTCGATCAGCGGCCGAAAATGGAGGAGTACGGCGATTATCTGTTTCTTGTTACCCATGGCTTTCGTCTGACGGATTCGATTTCAGAGCCGCTGGATACCCTGGAACTGCACACATTTCTGAACAGAGACTACATCGTTACGGTCCATGTCGAGCATATCGCACCCCTGGAAACAGTCTGGTGCCGACTGAAAGGGGATGGGGCGCTCTTCAAACGAGGGGCCGATTTCGTCAGCTATCTCGTCGCCGATGCGATTGTCGACGGTTTTTTTCCGTTGCTGGATGATGTGGCGGCCCAGGTGGAAGAGGTGGAGGATCAGGTGCTGGGGGGGAGTCACAAAGTGGAAATGGCTGACATCTTTCGCCTGAAACGGCTGCTGGTGGAATTGCGGAAGGTTCTGTCCCCCCAGCGGGATGTGTTTGCGCTGCTCGCGAAGCGGGGTGACGGTCGCATTGGCTCGTCCACGGCGCTCTATTTCCGTGACGTGTATGACCATGTCCTGCGCATCCATGAACGGGTGGAAGGGACACGCGATCTGCTGGGAAACGCGCTCGATGCGTATCTCTGGTCTGCGTCGCAGCGGACGAATGAGATCATGAAACGGTTGACGCTGTTGAGCGCGATCTTCATGCCGCTTTCTTTCATTACCGGCTTCTGGGGGCAGAATTTTGAGGGGCTGCCGACGAAGTCGAATTCGATGATGAACTTCATGCTGGTCAGTTGCGCGGTCATTCCCCTGGGAATGATTTATTATTTTCGTCGTAGCAAGTGGTTCTGAACCGTCTGAAGTGAGACCTTCCAGTCTGGAGTCAACGACCCGTGACGGATTTACAGATCGAACAAAAGCCGAACCGCTGGACAACCTTTCTGGAAATGCATGCCCTCGACGGGATGCTGCTGGCGGTGCCGATCGCCTTCTTGCTTCGGTTCGTCCCTTCGCTCAAGAATGAGACGCTGCTGTTTGTGGTGACGTGTGTCGCCATTATTCCTCTGGCAGGCTGGATGGGGCGCGCGACAGAGCATTTAAGTCATCGCGCCGGACACGGCGTGGGGGGGCTATTGAATGCTACATTCGGCAACGCGGCGGAACTGATTATCGCTTTGATCGCCCTCTCGAAGGGCTATATCGATGTCGTGAAAGCGTCGATCACGGGATCGATTATCGGCAACATTCTGCTCGTTCTCGGGGCGGCGACGCTGGCGGGGGGCTTACGTTACGAACGACAGACGTTTAACCGTGCAGGGGCGCGCATCTCGACGACGTCGCTCGCACTGGCGGCCATCGGTCTGATCATACCGTCGGTCTTTCACATCGCCGCTGCCCAGCATCCCGGCGGCTGGACCCCTGAGGCAGAGCAAAAGTTGTCTCTGGCGATCGCGTCTGTGCTGGCGCTCACCTACATTTTATGGCTGGTCTTTCTGCTGGTCACGCACCGCGGGCTCTTCTCGCCCGAGCACCACGGTGATGAAGCCGCGACTGAAGAGTCAGAAACGCCGTGGTCGCTGCGCAAGTCGATCGCCGTGCTGGCGGTTTCCACACTGTTCGTGGCGATCATGAGCGAGTTTCTGGTTGGCTCGGTTGAAGCGGCACGCGAATCGTGGGGAGTGACCGAGGTCTTTGTCGGGGTCATCATCGTGGCGATCATCGGCAACGCCGCAGAACATTCGACGGCCATCCTGGCCGCCTTCAAGAACAATATGGACCTGAGCCTGGGGATTGCCGTTGGTGCCAGTATTCAGATCGCGCTCTTCGTCACGCCCGTGCTGGTGTTTGCTTCGTACTTTTTTGCGAAGCCGATGAATCTGGAATTCTCCATGCCCGAGATCGTCGCCTTGACACTCGCCGTCTGGATCGTATCGGTGATCAGCGGTGATGGTGAATGCAATTGGCTCGAAGGAGTGCAGTTGCTTTCGGTCTATCTGATCCTGGCGATTCTGTTCTTCTTCCTGCCTTGACCAGCAGCGATGGCGATGCGAGTCGATGCTCTCTTTCGGTCGTGTCGGCAAAAATCCGCGGAATGCGATTGGCTTTCCCGGGAAGTGCTGGTTAGGATTATGTCATTCCGTCTTTTTTGTGGTCATGTCTAACCGATTTCCGCCAGGATCCGCCGTGTTATGGTCCCTTGAGACAGTATCGCTATCAGGGCGTCGGTCTCCGCGACTGGACCGCGTCTCGCTAGCGATTCCGGAAGGAATCACGGCTGTGCTGGGGCATTCAGGGGTGGGCAAGACGTCGCTTCTGAACCTTCTTGTCGGGTTTGAGACACCCTCTTCCGGGAAGGTGCTTTTTCAGGCGGACGTTCCCGCGGCAGAACTTCCCCTCTTCTGGGTACCCGCCAATCATGGCTTGTGGCCTCATCTGAGTGCGCGAGATCACCTGCTGACCGTGATGCCAGCCACGCAACGGGACCCCACGGGACGAGCAGACGAACTGCTCGCCCGGTTTGATTTAACAGAGCAAAGTGATGCGACTCCCGGATCGCTCTCGCAAGGGGAGCGGTCACGGCTCAACGTGGCGCGCGGTCTGGCGTCCGAGGCAAAGGTGCTCGTGATGGACGAACCGTTGGCTCACGTGGACTCCGCTCGGTGTGGCTGCTACTGGGCCGCAATCCGCGAACATTGCCAGGGACGAGGGACATCGCTGGTGCTGGCGACACACCTGCCGGATGTGGTCCTGCGCGAGGCCCAGCACGTGATTTGCCTGGGAAAAGGTGTCGTCACTTATGCAGGTGACGTGATGTCGCTCTATCACAAACCACCTACTCGAGAATTGGCTGAGCTGCTGGGACCCTGCAACTGGCTGGCGTCCGAAGACTCGCAACGATGGCTGAACTGCGAGGGACCACGGCAGACTGAGGGGGAAACGGAACGTTCGCTGCACGTCTCCATTCGGCCCGAACGGATCACGGTTCAACCTCACGACGACAGTGCGTTGATTGTCGAGCGATCGCGGTTTGCGGGTGCCTCCACAGAGGTCGATATCCGGGACGAGCGATCGGGGACTGTGCACCCTTTTGTCGTGCGGTCTCAGGGAAGTACCGACATTCAACCGGGGCAGCGAGTGGTCCTGCATCTTTTGCAGGTTCTGTTACTGCTGCTGTTCTTGCCTGGTTGTCTGTTTGATACGTCGCCGATCTTGCCGGTGAAAGCCGAGTCAACCTGGCAGATGCCCCCTGACGGTGCGCGGGTTCCCGCTCCACGAGGGATGACCGTTTCTCCGCAGGACGAATATCTGGTGCTCGATAATGCGGGGCGCGTACTGGTGTTCGATGGCGAGGGGGATCTCCAGCGACAATGGTGGATGCCGGAGTACGCGATTGGTAAGGCCGAAGGGATCTGCGTCCTCAAGGATGGGCGCATCGCCGTGGCCGATA
>NZ_DASWWZ010000335.1:0-8383 GCF_036405755.1 Schlesneria sp. | reverse complement strand
CTCAACGGCTGGGCATTTACACAGTTCGGCGGTACCTGCTACTGGGATAAAGCCGGAATCGTGTCACGGGCCGCCCCCGCTGCTACCGATTTCCAGTCGCAGATTGCCTGGGAACAGGCGCAACAGCCGACGCCAAGCACGACGTATCCCGCGCCGATACAGGAGATTCTGAAGCTCGCTTCCGCTGCGAGAACACCGGAGCAACAGCAACAGTTGCGCGACTACTTCCTGCAGCACGTGAACGTGGACACGCGGGACACGTTTGCGAAGTTGCGAACCAGCATCGCCGAAAATGAAAAGCAGCGTGCCGATCTGGACGCGGCGATTCCGGCAACGATGGTCAGTGCGGACCTGCCGCAGCCACGCGAAGCCTTCATTCTGATCCGGGGTGCTTACGATAAAAAGGGGGAACGGGTCGAACGTGGTGTTCCCGCTGTGTTGCCACCATTACCCGAAGGTGTGCCCAACAATCGACTGGGACTGGCACAATGGCTGGTGGCTCCGGAACATCCACTGACGTCCCGCGTGGTCGTGAATCGCTACTGGCAACAGTTCTTCGGGACCGGCATCGTGAAAACGGCCGAAGACTTTGGGGCTCAGGGGACATGGCCTTCCCATCCTGAACTGCTCGACTGGCTCGCCACCGAGTTCATTCGCACCGGGTGGGATGTCAAACGCATGCACAAACTGATGCTGATGTCGGGCACGTACCGACAGTCGGCAAAGGTCTCGTCCGAACTGCTGAGTCGTGATCCGGAAAACGTCTTGCTGGCACGAGGCCCTCGTTTCCGATTTGATGCGGAAGTGATTCGTGACTCGATCCTGTTCGCCAGCGGCCTGTTGGTCGAGCGGGCCGGCGGGAAGAGTGTCAAACCGTACCAGCCAGAAGGAATCTGGGAGGCGGTGGCCTTTGTGGGCAGCAACACGCGTGAATTCAAACCGGATGCGGGGGAATCCCTGTACCGTCGCAGCCTTTACACATTCTGGAAGCGGACGGCACCACCTCCATCGATGTCGACCTTCGATGCCCCTTCGCGAGAGAACTGTACGGTGCGGCGTCCAAGGACGAATACGCCGCTGCAGGCGCTGGCGCTGATGAATGACAAGCAATACGTCGATGCGGCCCGCAAGCTGGCTGAGCGGATGTTGCGTGAAGGGGGCGAGACGCCTGAAGACCGACTGGTCTATGGCTTCCGCTGGGTGACTGCCCGTCGTCCGTCCGCACGGGAACTCGAAGTTCTCAAGGGGACGCTGGATAAGCAGCGGGCTCAATTCCAGGCCGACACCAAAGCTGCAGAGCAATTGCTTGCCTATGGCGATTCTCCCAGAGATCCCCATCTGGAGACCGCTGAGTACGCTGCCTGGACAATGCTCGCGAACCTGCTGATTAACCTTGATGAAACCATTACGAAGTAGTTTCCGTGGCTTCGACCACGATCCGCTTCCATGAACACCTGTCACGCCGAACTCAAGAGGATTCCATTATGGACCCTTTACTCGAATACAAACTGGCAATGACGCGTCGGCACTTTTTCAGTCGATCCGCAACAGGCTTGGGGGCTGCCGCATTGGCCTCCTGCATAAATCCCAGCATTTTCGCCAGTGATGTGGCCAGCGAGGGTGGTCGTGAGACTTTTGGTGTGATGCCGGCGATGCACCACGCTCCCAAGGCCAAGCGGGTCATCTGGCTGTTCATGGCCGATGGTCCTTCGCAACTGGATCTGTGGGACTACAAGCCGAAACTGGGTGAGTACTTCGATAAGGATCTTCCCGAGTCGGTTCGGAATGGTCAGCGAATCACCACGATGACCTCGGGTCAGACGCGGTTTCCTGTTGCCCCCTCGATGTTCAAGTTTTCCCAGCATGGTCAGAGCGGTGCGTGGATCAGCGAACTGCTGCCAGAAATGGCAACCGTCGCCGATGACATCAGCATCATCAAGTCAATGAATACCGACGCGATTAACCATGATCCGGCGATTACGTTCATGACAACCGGCAGTGAGATTTCAGGCCGTCCATCGCTGGGAGCCTGGTTATCCTACGGCATCGGCAGTCCGAATCAGGATTTGCCGTCGTTCGTCGTACTCATCTCGCGACTCGCTTCGGGGGGAATGAACCAGGCGTTGTTCTCACGGATGTGGGCTTCGGGCTTTCTGCCCACCAAACATGCGGGGGTTTCGATGCGGTCCTCGGGTGATCCCGTGCTGTATCTGTCCAACCCTCCGGGGGTCAGTGGAGGAATCCGTCGCCAGATGCTGGACGGACTGGGGGAACTGAACCAGGAACGTCTGGCCGAAGTGGGTGATCCGGAAATTGCTGCCCGTATCGCCCAGTACGAGATGGCTTACCGCATGCAGACGTCCGTCCCGGAACTGGCCGACATCTCGAAAGAGCCGAAGCATGTGCTCGAGATGTACGGGCCTGAAGTCACTCAGCCAGGTTCCTTCGCCTACAACTGTCTGTTGGCCCGACGACTGGCGGAACGAGGCGTTCGGTTTACCCAGGTCTTCCTCCGCGGTTGGGACCATCACGGCAGCTTGCCAGGACAGATTCGCCAACTGACGAAAGTTGCGGACCAACCCTGTGCGGCGCTGATCAAGGACCTCAAGCAACGCGGAATGTTGGAAGACACCCTGCTGGTGTGGGGAGGCGAGTTTGGGCGTACCGTTTACAGCCAGGGGACCCTGACGAAAGACAACTACGGCCGCGACCATCACCCGCGAAACTTCACGATGTGGATGGCAGGTGGGGGTGTCAAGGGGGGCCTGGTGCACGGGGAAACCGACGACTTCAGCTACAACATTACGGAAAAACCCGTTCATGTGCATGATCTGAATGCCACCATCCTGCACCTGCTGGGCATCAATCACGAGAAGCTGACATACCGGGCACAGGGGCGGGATTTCCGTCTGACCGATGTTCATGGAAAGATCGTGACCGACATCCTGGCCTGACGAATTGGGGTCTGAAGGACGACAATCTCGGACCTCTCACTTACTGAATCAGAAAGACCGGCGTGATGCGGGGTAAGGGACCCCAGTCATGCCGGTCTTTTCGTGCGAGAAATGTCTTTCAAACGGCGCCGCGAACTGTTCGGTCGACCGTCCCGAGTGTCACCAGCTGACATCACCGCTGAAGGTGCTTGCCCCGCGGTGGGATGACAGGACGTAGAAATGCGAAAGCCCAGTTCGCGATCGCCCGCAAATCATCCGTCAAAAAGCAATCAACAGAGCATTCAACGAAAAGACCCAGGTCCTGCATCATTCCGATGAGGCCTGGGTGTTTTGACTTTAACCAGCCCGATGGTGCTCGGATTCCCCTTCAAATGGCCCGTGCTGAATCGGGTGATCCCTTTCTCGCCTGGACCACCAGAACCAAGTCGTCCGAGGTTGTTCACCTGGAGGAAACGTTTTGCGGCTGACGCCGTCCCGGTCGCTGTGATGACGGGGCAATCGGGGTTCGCCGAGAGCCTGGCCCGAACGTATTCGGACCTGGCGACCGAGCAGCGTGATTGTCTTGCGATGACTACTTGATCCGGGGGATTTCCATGAGTTCGGGAATCGGATCGAAGACCCACGTTTGCAGAGGGGGCAGTTTTGCGTTCGGGCGACTGTTGGGGTTCAGAAGGCTCAGCGACTTGCACTTCAGTTCATATTCGCCCGGGGCTGTTCCTTCATAGGTGGCGTGAAACATTTCGGCGAGGCGGCGAATTTCAGGATCGTTGGGCGAGTCGAAGCCGCCGATCGTCACGATCGACTGAAACTTGTCGTGATAGACATAAGATTCGAAACGTTCCCCCTTCAGGCATTCACGAATGGCATCGTTACTTTGTCGCAAGGCGTAGGTGAGTTGCGCGGCGTCTTCCCCTGCACGGACAAGATTGTAAGGGCCCGACTCTCCAATCATCTTATCGAAGCTGGCTTCCTGTCCTGTGAACTTGCTGTTACCCAGAGGAATGGCGGATTTGCCGGTGAATGTGGCGACTTTGAGTGTGTACTTGCGGGGGACGTTCACCAGGGCATAGTCGATTCCTGAATTCAGGTACTTGGCCATGCTATCGGGTTTCTGACGGACCACGTCACCTGCCTGGCGAAGTGGGTTGATGGTGAGAAATGCCGAAGCAAAGGGACCTTTTGTTCCATCCGAGATTCGGACGACCGCGCCTGACTTGGGGTCTGACATGAACTTGGGTTTGAATTTCTTGATGTAAGCCAGGGTCTTTTGCGCCGGCTGATCATCGACTTTTTCATAATTACCCGCCAGCACGCAGATCATGTCTCGCTGAGCGGCAAAGACTCGCTTATCGGGATTCCCCAGGCGGTCATGTGTTTCAATTGTCTCTTTCTTGGCATCGCGCGAGAACGAATAGGCGGGGATGCCCTTGTCGCGAAGTTCGTGAACAAGTTTGCTGGCAGCCTCTTCGGCGGTCAGCCCTTCCTTCTTACGGTCTGCGTCATAAACATCGCGGAACGTGGCAACCATCACCATCCACGGGCCGTGTTTTTCCGTCAATCGGTACTCTTTTGCGGGATCGTTTTCAATCGCGAGCAGGGACGAAAGAGGAACCAGTGTGAGGACAGAAAGGAACAGGATTCGAAGTGGGAATTGGGTAGGCACGACAGACTCCATTCTGACTGGATTGCACGTAACGACTTGAAATGAGAGGTGACAGACCTGATCGCGGTATCGTCGCAGCCCGTCGTATCTACGACACCGATCGTAGTAACAAAGTCCGCGACCAATAAACTTGAGGGGAGATTTCAAATTCGTGTGGGCGGGAACGTATCAGCAACCATTTTTTGTGTCCAGAGGCAGTTTTTTCCGGTCTTGGCACGCCTCGTGCGTAATCCCCGTTTGACCAGTCTCAGTTGTAAAACGTTCTCATCTGACCTGGGTACAAGACACCATTTTGCCTCGTACCTTTCCGGCCAAATCAGATCGAATCAACTCGACAAAGGGAGAATTCTGCTGCCATGGATGGCTCAGCTCGTCCCTTTGTAAGAATGTCCGTCGGCTGGCGGCAGAAATTGGCAGATTTACAAAAGGCACGGAGGCCGAATACATGCAGCATCGAGTTTCTCTGCGCGGTCGTGCGACCGCTTCGCTCTGGACAATGCTCGTTGCAACTCTCCTGGTGGTGGTCGCGTGCAGTTGGATTACGGCGACCAGCATCTCTGCTCAGGCCGCAGACCCCAACAATATTCTCCTGGACTTCTCGGCCAAGTGGTGTGGCCCGTGTCAGCAGATGAGTCCCATCGTTTCCAAGCTTGAACGTCAGGGTTACTCCATCCGTCAGGTGGATATCGACGTGGAAAAGGGACTCGCAGAGAAATACCACATCGAGAGCATCCCCTGCTTCGTGCTGATTGCCAACGGCCGCGAGATCAGCCGTATCAATGGGATGACTGATGAGAAAAAGCTGAAAAGCATGCTCATGATGTTGCCCAAGCAGAATGGCGATGACGCCATGGCCAGCCTTCCCCCCTCCCGGAAGGGCCAGGCATTGCCCGAAACGAAGGGGGAATCCCGTTCAGGTGACGACAAGAAGCTGTTTCCAAAGATTGCTCCCCTGTTCTCTAAGTCCAAGGGCCCTAAGAAAGCTCCTGCAGATGAGCCCGAAACCTTTCGACTCCAGAACGCCGACGCCTCGCCGAAAATGGATCAGATTTCCCGTGAAGCGTTTGCTGCCAGTACGCGGATTCGGGTCCTGGACGGGTCGCACATCCACTACGGCTCAGGGACGGTGATTGAGAGCAAGCCCGGCCGGGCGATCATTCTTAGCTGCGGTCACATTCTGCGGAACCTGGGAAAGAAGGCGGTCATCGAAGTTGACCTGTTCCCCGAGCCCAACACCAAGCCGCAGGTCGCCGTGGCAGAAATCATAGATTATGACCTCGACGCGGATGTCGGTCTGCTGTCGATTCCCTGCGACAATCGTCTGCCCGTGGTCAAGCTCGGGTTTGGGCCCGGTGTTCCCCAGGTCGAAGACCGTGTCTTCAGCATCGGCTGTGGCGGTGGAAAGCTCCCCTCGCTGGAAGAGCACGTGGTGACCGGGATCAATAGTGTGGTGGGTCCTGACAACATTGAATGCACCGGGATACCAGAACAGGGTCGCTCGGGGGGAGGCTTGTTTCTGGGACGCGAGCAAGTCGGAATCTGTATCTTCGCCGATGCGAATTACAAACGAGGCATCTATGCCGGGATGAAACCGGTCGCCCAGATGCTGGCAAAGGCGAAGCTGGGGCATCTGGTACCGAAAGGCATGGCCAAAGAAGCAGAGGCACAGGAAGAGATCGCTGCCGTCGTTCCGGAAGACGAAGAGCCGCTCCTGGGAAGTCCTGAGGAGATTGCGCCGGAAGGGGCCGAGCACGAGGGGGATGTTGCCGGCGAAATGCTCGCCGAGGCACTGCGCGATTCTGCTCCCGGTTCGTCGTTACCGGGCGCGGCGGGTGACTATGTCGACGCCGAAATCGTCTGTATCATTCGTCCGAAGCAGCCGGGAGTCGCGAGTCGGGTCGTCATCGTCAATCAGGCTAGTACCCGCTTCGTTGACGACCTGCTGCACGAGTCGACCAGCAATCCCCGTCCGACGGCTGTTGCGGCCAGCAACAAGTCGAAGACCAAGGCCCCCATTCGAAGGACAAACGCTGTCGCTTCGAATACGGCATCGCAGCGTGCGACGACGCGAAAAGGGCCTGTCGCCACAGCAGACATGTCGCGGCCTCAGCGGAATTTTGAAACCTCATTCGAGGCTCGCAGAGGAAGCCGCAACTAAAGGTCGATCGCTGTACAACTCGAGACAACCTAACTCGAGACCGCACACCGACCCGCCATGGGTCTCGTAACGGATGTCTTGGATGAGTTGGCGGTGACTCGTCAGACGGTTGAGACCGTCTCTTCCGCAGCATGTCGTTTTGAACGGCAAGTGATGACACTTCCCACGAATGTCAGGGTGGAGTGAGCGACGCTTCACACATCCGTGCAGTGAAACAAAACGAAACTCGCGTTCATGACGGACCTGGTTCACGACCGTTGAGCGCGGAGAGGAATGGTTCGAACCGACTTTGGTCACGGACCCCAAGTATGCGGCATCGCCACTGGCAAGGTGTGGCCGCGCAAATCTCTCGCTCGAAATCGCACCAGGGGACTCGCCACCGGGCCACTCAGCCGAAGGCACTCAATACCGCGGCTGGGGCAATCGGTGTCGCTCGGGATGCGCGCCCCCCCCGGACGGAAGATGGCCGTTCTGATGTCCGTGTCCCATCCGGCTCACGATCAGGCGATCGGATGGAAGGTCATCGCCACTCTTCAAAGTCCCTCTCGGGATAATTCCGGCCGCTGCTCCCAGGCGGATATCGGAGCCAGGGAATCCCACCTCCACCAGCTCCTCGGCTGCCTCGAATTGACTTCAACCACCATCATGCCTATCGTTAAACGTCGATTTACGATTTAGGAGCGAGGTATGACGGGTCGAGATCTCCAGCGGACTTGTGAAACTGGCGACGTACCCTTGCCGGAGGACGCATCGGCGTCGCAGCTTGCGGGCCTTGCCTGGGCGATCGCTCATCCGGCACGGGTCCGGATTGTGCGATTGCTGGCCAGTCGCAAGTCGTGTGTCTGTGGCGAGATCGTCGATCAGCTTCCCCTCGCACAATCCACTGTGTCGCAGCATTTGAAAATTCTCAAAGCCTCGGGACTGATTGAGGGCGAAGTGGATGGCCCGAAGGTTTGCTACTGTATCAATCCCGCAAAGCTGGAGGAGCTGAAGTCCCTGGTCGGGAACCTTTGATTTCCCCCCGCACGACCTGCCGGTCAGAGGAACATGGCCTGCCGAGGAACATGGCCTGCCGAGGGACGGGGCCTTCCCGCTCGTTCCCTGTGAAAAGCGGGACCTGATGTCGAGTCTTCTTTTTCCTGACAGAAACATCCAACAGAAAGAACATCATGAAGGTCATTCAGGTTTACGACAAGCCGATGTGCTGTTCGACAGGTGTCTGCGGCCCTCAAGTGGACCCGGCACTCGCTCGATTTGCAGCGGATCTGGATTGGCTGAAATCGCAGGGACATCAGGTCGAGCGATTCAATCTGGGGCAGCAACCCCAGGCTTTCATTGATAACCCATCTGTCCATCAGGTTTTGTCGACAGAAGGGACCGAAAGCTTACCTCTGATCCTGATTGACGGACAGATCGTCAGTCGCGCCACCTTCCCCGATCGCCTCGTGCTGGCAGGCTGGACTGATTCTGCTGTGCCGGTAACCCAGTCAGGCAGTTGCTGTGGCGGTGCAGCGGCCTCGTCTGCGAGTTCCTGCTGTTCGGAACCGAAGTCGGCCAACCCATTGAACGTTCTGAGTTGTGGTGATACGGATTCGAAGTGCTGTTAAG
>NZ_DASWWZ010000334.1:0-2510 GCF_036405755.1 Schlesneria sp. | reverse complement strand
GACATGGGTTCGGACGCTACGTCGCTGATGGTGACCAATGGCAAGAAGATCTGGATTCGCAATATGCCGGTGGGTGGGAACCACTTTACCCGGGCATTGACGAAGGAAATGAAGCTGACGTTCGCCAAGGCCGAACACCTCAAGTGCAACGCCACGAAAGCACCCGATCCGCGAGCCGTGTTTCAGGCCTTGCGTCCTGTCTTCAACGACTATGTCTCTGAGATTCAACGTTCGATCGGCTTTTTCTCAAGCGTGAATCGCAGTGCGAAAATTTCCCGCCTGATCGGCGTCGGAAACGGGTTCCGTCTTGCCGGTCTGCAGAAGTTTCTCCAGCAGAACCTCCAATACGAAGTTGAACGTGTCGATACGTTCCAGGCAGCCGTGGGTGACAATGTCCTCAACGCTCCCCTGTTCCAGGAAAACCTGCTGACATTCTGCGTCCCGTATGGTCTGGCGCTTCAGTGTCTGAATCTGACTGACATCCACACCACGCTGCTTCCCCCGGAAATCGCGACTGCACGTCTGATTCGCCGCAAAAAGCCTTGGGCTGTCGCCACGGCGGCCACATTGCTGCTGGGATTGGCGACTTCCGCTGCCGGTTTTGGCAACGTCCTGCAGTCCGTCAGCACCACACGCTTTGGTGAGGCGGAAGCAGAAGCAGAAAAAATCAGTAAGGAAGCGAGTAAACTCCGTTCCGACTACGAAGGGGAAGAGGGGAAGAACAAATCCCTGAAAGCCTCAGGGGATGTTCTGGTCCGCTCATTGGACACGCGGGAACAGTGGCTGGAAGTCTACAAGGCGATCGATGAATGTCTGCCACGAGACACGGATAACCAGCTCGATGAAATGAACATGGCTCTGCGCGATCGGATTTCGATTCGCAGTATTACCACCAAGAAATACAGTGACCTCGGTTCGTGGTTCAGCGAACCGGCAATCGCAGCGGAAGAAGGTGAAGCGAAACTCTACTTCCGTGAAGACAAGGATCCGGACAACGCATCCAAGTTCGATGATAAAATTGCGAATCCTGATTACGAAATTAACGACCGGTCGGTGGGTCCCACCGGCGAGGGCTACGTCTTTACACTGCATGGGATTCACTACCACCACGAGGACAAAAACCCCAAGGGACGTGGTGCAACCTATGTGGATGTCAAATTCCTGAAGAATTTGCAGAGTTGGACGGTTAAACGAGAAGACCCCTCGGGCGGTCCTCTTGTCGAGACGCCCGTTCGGTTGATCGGGATTACGCATGCCACGATGCCCGAGGCAACCGCGTCCACGCCAATTCTGTTCACTCCCAACCGAAAACCACAGTCCCGCAACAGCTTTGGAGGAGGAGCAGCACCCTTTGGTGCACCGGCAGGTGCAGCATTCGGCGGCCCTGCAGGATTCCCCGGCGGTGCTACGGGATATGCTCCGAACGCAGGTCGGTTGCAAAGCGAAGATGATGGTTCGGAAAAGTCCATCACTCTGCAGCGAACAGTATTCAAGGTCGTGTTTGCCTGGAAGCCAACGCCACTTGACCAACGTAAACCCTGGCCTCCCGAGCAAACCGGCACTCCAACCAATTCTGAATCGACGGGTGCAACGGAAGAGCAGTAAGGTTAATTCCTTACGGCAACGGATCGTTCCAGACCAGACCGCCTTACGCACAACATCGAATTGCAGACTGTCAGTTTTCCGAGAAGGTAGAAATCATGGAAGCCCTCGAACCCGTCCTGAAACAGAAGTTTTGGATTCTGCTGGGCATCGGACTATTGATGACGTTCTTTGGCTGGTGGAGCGGAACGGGCAAGACGGCCGCTGCGATTGCGGAACGGACTTCAAAAATTGAAGCCGCCAACACCAGTATCCCAACGGCCGACATTCCAAACGAGGTCTGGACCAAGCGACTGGCCGAGGTCAATGGGAAACAGGAATCGTCCATCAAGTCGACCCAGTTAGGGCTCTGGAAGCGCCAGCAGGAACGGATGGTGCTTCCAGCCGGCCTGCCTCACGTCGAATACGATGAAAAGCTCAAGAACGAAGAGCGAGAACTCTTCCGCGATGCTTATGTTGAAGAAGTGACCCGCGTCTGGAAGACGCTTAACCCGATGGATGCCGATGGAACTGGGGTCGTCAATTTTCCCATTCAGTCCATGTTCCGATTGATGAACCAGAAGCCGTGGACGAAGGCACCCCCTAAATCAGAAATCATCTGGGAAGTGATGGAAGATCTGTGGTTGCTGGAAGGACTTTTCCAGTCAATCACAGAGGCCAACGGAGGTCCTGATGCTGGGCGTGCTGAAGCCTGTGTTCACCAGATTGACGTTCTTGAACTGCGCGGAGGTGGTGAAAAACCCTCTCTGGGGGGCTCGGGAGGGGGTTCCGACGACGGCAGCATGGCCGGATTCGGCGGTGCTGCCGGGATGGGAATGATGGGCGGCATGGGAATGCGAGGGGGCGGCGGCGATATGGGTGCAACAGGCGGAATGGCCGGTATGCCCGGAGGGGGCGCAGCGGCAGTT
>NZ_DASWWZ010000333.1:0-7630 GCF_036405755.1 Schlesneria sp. | reverse complement strand
TTCGCTGAACAGCGGGGACAATGGTCTGTCAACTTACGGCTGGGCATCGCCACGAAGGAACCTTTTGTTCCCTGGATGATCTTCAGATCACGGACGACGAAGCTACCGTCAAACGTCAGCGAACAAAATGCCTGCAAACGTTCATTAGGATCGTTCATCAATTTGATGCGAATCTCGGTGATTTCCACAGATCGTCTCCTTAACTCACTACGAACTCACTGCGTGCAGCTCCTGACAACGTAAACCCAGGGAATGCCAGAAGCTTTCAAGCGAGCTGCCATCGATCTGGCATGTCGGGACGAGGAACAAATCCCAAAATAGGACGTGCCACTTCCGGTCATCTGATGGGCGAAAACAGGTAGTTTGTTAAATAGGTTTCGTAAGTGTTGAACGTCTTCGTTCAAGAGCTCTGCTGGTGACTGCAGATCATTGTGCAACAATCGCACCATGTGGTGAGACTGTGATTGCGGGAGAGTCCGAACAAATTCCTCGACCGTCGTTTGGGTGCGTCCCGGTTCACACTGCTTGAACACCGCTGGGGTGGACAGACCTGACGCCGGTTTGGCAACGACAAAGTGTTGGCTGACTGGGGCTTGCAGCGGATCGACACGTTCGCCCCGTCCGCGGCAAACCGCCGTCGCAGTCTTTCCGACGAAGAACCCGACGTCACTGCCGAGTTTGGCGGCAAGCTGAAAAAGCTCGTCCTGTGTCAGCGAAATATTCCAAAGGCGGCTCAGTCCTTTGAGTGTTGTGGCTGCATCGCTTGAGCCACCTCCCAATCCCGCTTCGGACGGAATTCTCTTGATTAAGGTAATTTCTGCCCCTGCCGCTACTTTCGCGTAATCTTTGAGCAGCGTTGCTGCACGGATCACCAGGTTGTTGGGGCCCGTTGGGAGCGTCGGTTGAGGCGGGGCGTGTTGGTCACGTGCAGCACCCATGACGATCTTCAAAGTGACGTCTGACGAGTCGTTTGCTTTGAAGACGAGGGTGTCGTACAGGTTGATCGCTGTCATCACGGTTTCCAGATCGTGGAAACCATCTTCCCTGCGCCGCACCACGCGCAAGAAAAGATTCAGTTTTGCGGGGGCCCGCATCGTAAGAGAACAAGCTGTAGGCTGGCAGAGCATTCTGGTCACATCCTGTTGACCCGCCCGACCTGCGTTAGTTGATCATGTTGAGCGGAGACTTGTCGAGTCCCCTGGCAATCAACGGACGAAGGGATATTTACCAATTGACGATTCATCGAACGATGAGATCGTGTCTCAAGTCAAAAATCGATGGTAGACCGACTTGTCAAGTCAGTCAAGATGAGTTTAAAGCATCTCAAATCCGGGCGAACCAGCCGAGGCTTGGGGCCTATTCGGGATTCTGGAGTTCGTCCAGGCGGCGGATCGTCTGCTGCAGCAGTTGAGGCAGGCCTTTGCCCGAGACGGAGGAGATCTTCAGAACAGGGCGACCAATCCGTTCTTCCAGCAGTTCTGCTGCGGCATCCGCATCCTCAAGTTCCCCCTTGGTGATGCAGATAATTTCGGGTCGAGAGGCCAGTTCTTCGTCATACAGCCGCAGTTCTTCACGGATCGCCAGATAGTTCTCGATCGGATCTGTCTGGTCATCCGGAGAGGGTTCGACCAGATGGATGAACATCTTGGTTCGTTCCACGTGCTTCAGAAATTCGTGGCCGAGTCCCACGCCGGCGTGAGCCCCTTCGATCAATCCCGGAATGTCAGCCATCACAAATTGACGTTCCTGGCCAACCCGGACGATGCCCAGATTGGGGTACTTCGTTGTGAACGGATAATTTGCAATTTCGGGGTTTGCCCGCGATAGACGACTCAACAGAGTTGATTTACCCGCATTGGGTTTGCCAATCAGACCGACGTCCGCGATGACCTTCAGTTCCAGAATGACGTCGCGGCTTTCACCCGGTTCGCCGGGGCCGAATTCGCGGGGGACGCGGTTGGTCGATGAAGTGAAGCGAGCGTTTCCTTTGCCCCCATCGCCCGCTCGCGCGATAACGACACGGTCTCCGTGCTCGACAAGATCCTTGAGGATGAAATCTCTCTTTGCGTCGCGCAGGATCGTGCCTGGCGGAACGCGGATCACCGTTTCAGCACCCGATTTGCCTGCTTTCAGGGTCGGCTGGCCTGGATGTCCGTTTTCTGCATGCCAGTGTCTCACCCCGACGAGATGGACAAGGCTGCTGACGTTCTCATCCGCTTCGATGACAACGTCCCCTCCCCTGCCACCGTCGCCACCGTCCGGGCCACCGCGCGGAATATGAGCCTCTCGCCGGAAGCTGCATGCACCCGGACCGCCGTCACCCGCTTTACAGAATATGCTGACTTGATCTACGAACATGTTGGTATTCTAGCGGTACGTCCGTCCGCTTAGTAGTGACTAAAAGCTTGCAATCCAAAGGCCCATCGGCGTTACGCCGGGCTCGTTACAGTAACTTAACTGACTCTGGATTGTGATGAGGGGCCACGAAGAGGTTTCCGCGCCCGCCGAACCCGAAGTCCCAAACTATTTCATTCGTCCACTTTGGAAGTGACTTCGGAACAGACCTGTATCATCGATCCTGCGGCCGTTGAGGTTCACAAATTGTGGAGATTCCTCAATACGCGGAAAAGTCGGTTCGTATTCGGGTCGACATGTCCTGGCCTTTCTTCACGACGGGATGCCGCATTTCAGAACCAGTTTCGTCAGTTCGGGAACACAATTGTAGCGGACGGGTTCACGACCGCTGATCCCGCGCGACACATACATCAGCGTCGGGTCAATCCAGAACACGCCTGAAGCATAGCGGCAGCCGAACCGACTGGGTGAATAGACCGGTCCTAGAATCGGCAGGCGGATCTGGCCTCCGTGCGTGTGACCTGCCAGCATCAGGTCGATCCCCTGCTCCGTCGCCCAGGTAATGTTATCAGGTGTGTGGCTGAGCAAGATACGGAAGTGCGAGGGGTCCACCTGGCTCAGGTCAGGATGCGTACCCATCCACGGGGTCTCGTCACCAGCCAGAATCAGCGGACGGGCCTTTTCGGGTGATCTCAGCTCAATGCACTGGCTGGCCAGATCAATCCAGCCCTGCCGCTGCAGTTCCGCACGGATTCGCTCGGCCCCGACCAGCCAGTCGTGGTTGCCCAGAATAAAGTACTTGCCCAGGGGGGCGCGAAGTCGACCAAACGTGGAGGGAAGCCAGTCGAGGGTGGAAAGATCGTCCAGCAGGTCTCCCGTGAACAGGATGACGTCAGGCTTCAGTCCATTTGCTTCTTCGCACACTCCCTCGAAGTAAGTCCGTTTGACCCCGCCCAGGAAATGGGTGTCCGCCAGATGCAGAATCGAGAGTCCGTCCCATTCGAGGGGAAGTCGTGGCAGGGTGTACGTTTTTGTGCTGACTTCCAGCGTGAATTGCTCATTCCCGGGTAGCAGCGCGATTCCCCGCATCGGCTTTTGTCCCACCAGTGCGTGGTGCCAGTGTTCCGCCGCAGCGGCGTCGCCCGAAGCAGTCGCGGGACCAGGGAATTTCGTGCGGAAATCAAGGATGCAGGTCTCTGACGAGATCTCGCACCGCGGTGGTTGATACAGTTGGAACTTCAATGTCGATCGGACGAGAAATACGAATCCCAGGCATCCCAGCGCGACCAATCCCGCTTCCCAGAGGTTCAGAGACTGCCAGTGGAATTGGCCGAGACTGGTGGTGCGATTCCCCAGACTGAGGGTCAACACGAGGGGATAGAGTGGAATGCTCAGCAGTTGGGGAACTTCGACCAGAACCTGTGTTCGTTTTGATCGAGGGGTCGCCAGAAAGCGGTTCAGCCCCGCAGTCGACAGTTTGGCAAATCCAGCCGACAGCAGCGTTAGCACGCCCAGCGACATCCAGGTCATTCGAATTCCTTAACCGGCTTATCATTGCGACTCAGTGGATTCGACGGGCTCCAGATCGGCGGCGAACTGAAGCGCCGCCAGTTTCGCGTACTCGCCCCCCTCTCGCAGAAGCTCTTCGTGCGTCCCTGATTCAACGATTCGTCCTTGATGGAGAACATGGATTCGATCCGCGTGCCGAACGGAACTGATACGACTGGAAACCAGGATTGTCGTTCGGCCCGCTCCCGCCGTCTGGATGGCCTCTTGAATTTCGTGCTCGGTTTCTGCATCGACCGCAGCAGTTGCATCATCGAGCATGAGGATCGGAGGGTCAAGAAGGAGTGCCCGTGCGATGGCCAGTCGTTGCCGTTGGCCTCCTGAAAGGTTTGAGCCGTGCTCGCCGACCAGACTTTGGTATCCGTGCGGCAATTCTGCGATGAAGTCCGCAGCGGATGCGAGTTGCGCTGCACGCTCTACATCGGTCAAGTCGGCCCCTGGTCGACCAAAGGCAATATTGGCAGCGACAGTATTACTGAACAGGAAGCTCTCCTGGAACACGATTCCGATGTTCCGACGCAAATCCTGTAAGTCGAGTTCCCGGACATCCACTCCGTCGACCAAGACCCGTCCCGAGGTCGTGTCATAAAATCGGGCAATCAACTGCAGCAGTGTTGTCTTGCCTGCACCGGTCTCACCCACGATTCCCACGCATTCACCCGGATGAATCGTCAGGTTGATTTGGTCGAGAACAGGAACGGGATTGTCCTGAGGGGTTTCCGCTTCTGGATTGAGCGAGGTCCCGAGTTGGATATCGATGTCAGGGCGGTGGTAGGTGAAGCTGGCGTTTTCGAACGTGACTTCACCCCTTGCTCGCGCCAGGGGGACGGGATCAGGGAGGCTCTCGATTTCGATCGGGGCATCGAGGATGGCGAATACACGGTCCGCGCCTGTCAGGCTGCTTTGGATACTGTTGGCGATGTTGATGATCTGGCCGACCTGATTGGCAAACTCATTGATCAGGTTTGCGAACACGAAAAAGCCTGCTCCCAGCGGCAGTTCTCCGCGGATCACCAGCATTCCTCCGTACCCGATCAAGATCAATTGATTGACTTGAGTCAGCAGACCCATGACAGGCTGGTAGAGGCTGAGGCTCCAGAAGATATCAAATTTCTGATCACGCAGCTCACGATTCGCTTGGCGAAACCGCTCGATTTCGTCGTCCTCGCGGGCAAATCCTTTGACGACCTGAATGCCCTGCACGTTCTCCGAAAGGCGCAGGACCATAGTGTCGCCGAGTTCGCTACTGCGCTGGTACAGGGGACGAACTTTTCGGGAAAACCAGACCGAACCCACGTACAGCAGGGGAGACGTCAGCAGGCATGCAAGGGCGAGTGTCACATGCACCGACAGCATGTAGGCGAGATAGAAGGCCAGCGTCAGGGCCACGGTGAGGATCTTCAGAATAACACCGTCGATGAAGCTGCGAACCGATTGGACGTCTCCGGCGACGCGATTGATTAACGAGCTGCTGTCATGGGCATCGAAGAATCGGAAGCTTAATCGCTGCAGCTTGTCATAAACGTCGGTTCTCAACTGAACGACGATTGCGTGGCTGAGGGCTGCCCCGGCGACGGCCGTGAAGAACTTCAGTGCGGCCTGGACCGCTGCCATCCCCAGCACGAGTCCGGCGACAAGAAACACGACCGACATCGGGGTCCAGTCGCTGGGGGGCTGGAAGCCCAAGGGCCACTGGACAGGGGGGCTGCCGGGCTCCAGAGCGTTCCGCAGGACGTCAATCCCCAAGCCAGTGAAGCCTAGTCCGGCCAGGTTCAGTCCAACCAGCAACAGGTTGAGTGTCAGTACATAGACCGACATCACACGGTGTTTCCAGCCAAGCAACAGCATCCGCTGTATCAGAGACCAGTTGGATGCGCTCGACACACGAGGTGGTGGGGAAACAGCACGCACAGACATCGACTTCGCACGAGGACGAGATTCTGCAATCGACACAGGTCCAAAGATGAATGATGCAACACGGAAGTGCAAGCCGCTCCCCGCCGCACACGTCAATCGGCCGATGATTGAGGTCAGGCAGTGAGCGTGGCAATGCCGCTCGAAGGTGTTGCCGAGCGATCATCAACATCCCTGGAATGAGCTTGAGAACCGCGAATTGGCGGCTCGTTTCGCAACTTTCGTCAGAACAGAATGCGCGACTGGCGGGTTTATGTTATAGTGCACAAACAGGAGAAACGTGGGCTTTCGAGGAGTTTGGTGGATGAGTTCGATTTCCGCTGGTATGAGACAACTGCACAGATTACGCATTAAACTGCGCGAGATTTCCGATCAGTTGGAAAGAGGCCCCCGTAAAATCGCGGCTCGCAAGCAACTCATTGAGAAGAAAAAAGAAGAGATCGAAGCCCAGCGCAACAAGCTGAAGCAGATGAAGCTGGCCGCCGACCAGAAGAACCTGCAGCTTAAATCCAGTGAAGGACGGATCTACGATCTCTCTGGAAAGCTCAACGCCGCCGCGAGTAACCGCGAATACGAAGCGCTTCGCTCACAGATTGCTGCTGATACGATGGCCAAGAGCGTTCTTGAAGACGAAATTCTGGAAGCGCTCGATAAGGTCGACGTCATCCAGATGGAAATCAAAAAAGCCGAGTCGGACATCACGACCATCGAGTCCGAGCTTCAGACGCTGGTTCAGGAGGTCAATTCCAAGGAAGCGGGTTTGAAAGAACAAGCCGCTGCTTTGGAGGTGGAAATTGCTCAGGCTGAAGAAATCCTCCCCCCTGATATTGTTCCACAGTATCGGCGTCTCGTTCAGGCCTACGGGGCCGATGCGCTGGCTCCGGTTGTTAACAAGTCCTGCAGCGAGTGTTACGTGTCACTCACAGCCCAGGTCTATCTTGAACTGCGAGCAGGTCGGGTTCGGTTTTGTACTTGTGGCCGTCTGATGTACGTCGCAGAAGAAGAGTAAGGCGCGGACGAGCCGTTGAGTTGCCCCTCCTGATGCAACTCTTGGGCTCTCGTTCTTCCGATCTGAGGCATGACGCGCTTTGTATGTGCTCGATTGACCTCAGTGGGGCTGCTGCTGCATCGCGCCAAGACGTGGCACTGTGCCACGCACGCTGTTAAGACCCCGCAGCGAGGGTGTGGCTTTATCGCAACATTGACATCAGTCGCTGTGGTGAAATTACCACAGCGGTCGGTACTGCTCCCGTCTCGGCAGGATTTGTATCGATCGCAAACCCTTCGGTGTCAGTTGTTTGCGATTCGAGTTTCAGGGAAGGTGGGTTCATTTCAGGTCCTCGGTCCAGTCTTTGCGATTAGTGGTGATCGTACCCGGAAGCATCGCTTTCGGAGTTGGCGTTCGTTCCACTCGTGACAGGACAAGGCTTTCATGGCAGTTCAGCGGCGCTTTAAACGGATGCTGATCGATGTTCGGGATGAGTTCTACCTTCTGCAGCTTGGCGAGATGGAGATCTGGGACGGTGCTGACCTCGCGCTGCTTCGCGAAGGGCTGTTTCGCTTGATTCACGATGAGCGTTGTGAGTCGATTGCGATCGACATGCAGTATGTCAAATACATTCCCAGCGGGTTCTTCGGAATGCTGTTTGACTGGCAGGAGAAGTGTGGAACCTGGTTCGCCCTGACGTCTCCACAGCCTAATGTGCAAAGAATGCTGTGGTTCCGACAATTCTTTAAATTAAACAGCGACGGCGTCTACGAGATGATGTCGGAGCCGCAGGAGTCGCTGCTTCCT
>NZ_DASWWZ010000332.1:0-13187 GCF_036405755.1 Schlesneria sp. | reverse complement strand
GGGGGACATTCGAACCTTTACGACTGTATTTCGCCCGTGGAATTTGAGCTCCTGGGTTCAACGACTGACGATGCTGCGGGTGAGGCATTTGACAAAGTGGCGCAAATCCTGGGGCTCGAATATCCCGGGGGACCGCAAATCGAAGTGATTGCTCGAAACGGGAATCCGAAAGCGGTCAACTTCCCTCGAACCTTCGTAAACAACTCGCGTCTGGACTTCAGCTTCAGTGGACTGAAAACGGCGGTCTTGTACGCAGCCAAAGGAACGCCGGGCGCACGTGCGCAGCCTGAACCGCTGACCGAACAACGGATCGCGGATCTGGCTGCGAGCTTTCAGGCGGCGGTCGTCGACACGCTGATTGCAAAGTGCGATCAGGCGCTGCAGCAGACAGGTCGTCAGCGGTTGCTCGTCGGGGGCGGGGTGGCGGCGAATTCGTTGTTCCGGCAACGCCTGATGGAGCTCTCCAGATCCCGCAAAATTGAGCTGATCATTGCTGAAAGAGAACACTGCACGGACAACGCCGCCATGGGGGCACTGGGGTGGGAACTGTGGGAACGCGGCCTGACTTCCCCCCTGGATTTGGATGTTAAACCCGGACTCGTGCGAAGAAGATCCAACTGAACCTGACAAAACTTTCCTTTCGATTGACGAACAATTCCAGCTTCGACGACACTTTCGATCTGGAAGAACCGATGGCCCTGACACGTCCTTAATAGAACCCCTTAGAAGAACGAACATGCTTGGAACCCAACTCACTCCGTCGCAGTATCTCAAGCGTTGTGCAGAGGTCTTCGACACACTTGACGTTTCGCAGATCGAAGGCCTGGCAAACGACATTTATGCCGCCTACGAACAAGGGCGATTCGTGTTCCTGATCGGCAATGGCGGCAGCGGTTCAAACTGTTCGCACTTCTGTGAAGACCTCGGCAAGAGCACCCTGGATCGCAAGGATTTCACCAACGATTCCGTCAAGCGGCTCAAGGTTCTCAGCCTGACCGATAACACGCCGTACATCCTGGCCTGGGGCAATGACGAAGGGTTTGACCAGGTCTTTGTCCAGCAGTTGAAGAACTTCGCCTCTCCGGGCGATGTGCTGATCGCGATCAGTGGCAGCGGAAACAGTCCCAACATTTTGAACGCCGTCGAATGGGCGAACAAGACGGGTCTCACCACGTGGGGCATCACCGGATACAGCGGTGGGAAACTCAAGGACCTCGGCAAGAAGAATCTCCACGTTCCGCTGGACGATATGGGAATGGTTGAGTCCGTTCACCTCGTCGCGTTCCACTGGATTCTCAACGACATTCACGGTCGGATCAACAAAGTCGGAAGGTACAAAGTCTAAACCATGAATACTCTACCGACAGGGATCCAGGGGCTCATTCTGATTGAGCCCAAAGCGTTTGGTGACGCTCGCGGGTTTTTCTTTGAGAGTTATCAGAGAGACCGTTACCGCGAAGTGGGAATCGGCGAAAGCTTTGTCCAGGATAACGTGTCTCGCTCACGCAAGGGGACGCTGCGAGGGTTGCACTACCAGATGGTGCAACCCCAGGGGAAGCTGGTTTATGTCACCCGAGGCGAAGTCTTTGACGTTGCCGTCGATATGCGACGAAGCTCGCCCACGTTCGGCAAATGGTTTGGTGCGTACCTGAACGACGAAAATCATCGCCAGCTCTACGTGCCTCCGGGCTTTGCTCACGGGTTCTACGTCACGAGTGAGATCGCGGATTTTTCGTATAAGTGCACCGACTTCTACAATCCGGCCCATGAACGGACGCTCTTGTGGAACGATCCCGCGGTCGGGATCGAGTGGCCGAAGGAGATCACCCCCATTCTTTCGCCAAAGGATGAACGGGGGCTGCTGCTCGCGGATGCCGAGGCCTATCCGTGACGAATGCTGCTCCGCGAGTCGCCCTGACGCTGGGTGACGTCGCAGGAATCGGGCCCGAAGTCGTTGTCAGCTCGCTCGCCGACAAACGTCTGCGGGAAACGTGCCGACCTGTTGTCGTTGGACATCCTGCCGTTGTGGCCCGGGCACAACGGCAAGTCGGTGTTGAGCTGAGCTTTGTCGACGTCGCATCCCCGACAGAGATCGACTGGTCTCGTTCGGAAATTCCCTGCTGGAACCCTTCGATTGACGAGGTCGCCCAGGTTCCGGCGGGGAAGATCGATGCGCGAGCAGGCCGTGCAGCCTATGATTACCTCGTCGCAGCCACACGTGCGGCACTGCGGGGCGAGATCGATGCCATTACGACGGCTCCGTTGAACAAAGCAGCATTGCACGCCGCAGGGCTCAATTTCCCGGGGCACACCGAGATTCTCGCTCATGAGTGCGGCGTCCATGACTTTGCCATGATGCTCTACCTTCCTCGCGGCGAGCCTCTAAAAGGGCCAGCGGGTTTGGGTGTCGCGCACGTCACGCTCCACACATCGATCCAAAGCGTTCCCGGACTTCTTACGACGAAGCTCATTTACGAGACGATTCATCTTGTCTCCAATTTTCTGATGCAGATTGGCTGTTCCTCTCCTAGAATCGGTGTCTGTGCACTGAATCCTCACGCCGGGGAAGAGGGACTGTTTGGTGACGAAGAGTCACGGCTGATCGCCCCCGCTGTTGAGTCTGCAGTGCAGTCGGGAGTGAATGCCAAAGGACCAATACCTGCCGATGCACTGCTGCGACGTGCTGTGCAGGGGGAATTTGATGGAGTCGCCGCGATGTACCACGATCAAGGGCACATCGCTTTGAAGCTGATTGGGTTCGAACGAGCTGTGAACGTGACGCTGGGCCTACCCATCGTGCGGACAAGTCCCAGTCATGGGACCGCATTTGATATTGCCTGGAAAGGGCTGGCGCGAACGGAAGGATTTGTTGAAGCCGTGCGTACCGCGGTGCAGTTGGTGCGACCGAGGGCTCATTCCACTGCTCAATAATCGCAGTAGCTGAGGCAACGGCCGCCCAACAGGCATCGAAAAACGGACGACCGGCACCTGTTGTTTTCGACGAGCAGACTACTTTTTGCCTATAGCCCGCTGCTGAGCGAAAAATTCCTGCAGAATTCCACGACAATCATCCTGCATCACGCCACCGAGTACAGTTGCTCGATGGTTAAGGCGGGCATCGTTGGTGATTTGGTACAGCGTATGGCAGGCGCCCGCTTTGGGATCGGTCGTGCCGTAGATGACGGTTGGGATCCGGGCCTGGACGATCGCTCCCGCGCACATGGGGCAGGGTTCCAGCGTGCAATACAAAGTGCAATCGAGCAATCGCCATGAACCGAGAGCTTCTGCGGCCTGAGTGATGGCAATAATCTCGGCGTGAGCCGTCGGATCTTTGAGCTGTTCACGTTGATTGCCCGCGGCGCCAATGAGCCGGTCGTTGTGAACAATGACGGCACCGATGGGGACTTCGCCCTCACTGAATGCCTGGCGAGCCATTTCGAGTGCTTCATGCATCCAGCGGTCATGCGGGTGAAGCGGTTCTGACAGAAAGTCCATCTCGAAAGTATCTCTCGCAAAACGCCGGCGGCGGAACGCTACCCCTTCCACACCCAAGAATCACACTTATGGCTGCTCCAGTTACGGCCTGACCCGGTTCATGGTCATCCCGCCGCAGAAGAGGTAGCGTCTCGACGCCGGAACGCACTAGTATCTGACGGAACGCATTGAAGTCAAGTATGTCTGGCAGAAAGTCCCCATGACGACACGATTTCTTCGACCATCGATCCATAAATTCGGGTAAAGCAATCTTTTACGTGCTCTTTCTGCCCCGCAGAGAAGAGGCATTGAAGACGGCGCATGCACGAGTCTGAGCTACCGAGTCCGCTCGGCCCGTCCGGCCAAAAGCGGCCCGGCCGCGGCGACGGCTTCTTTTACCAGAGCACCCATCGTCGATCGGGTTGGTTCAACGTCGACTCGTACCCCTTGTGCCCTCAAGTTTTCTGATGCCGTGGGGCCGATGGAGGCAATCACAGATGTCCGATTTGCAGCCTCCAGCCACTTTTCCCGCAGTCCGTCCTCCTCAGCCACCGCCAGGACGTGGTTCAATTGTTGTGCACTCGTGAACAGCATCAGGTCAAAGTCCCCGGCGATGGTCCCGTGGATGGCAGAACGCAAGGGGGCGAGGTCATGGGGGAGTGCCCACTGGTAGACAGGAACAGGGACGACTGTCCCCTGTCGGGACTCAATCGCATTGTAAAGTTCGACGCTGGGCTGGCCATATTCCTGAATGGCAATTCGCCGACCTGCCAGCGGTCCAGTTGATTCGAGCAGTTGATAGACTTCCCGCCAGGTGTTTGGTTCCGGAGCACGGTGAGCGATCCGGACGTCCCATCCCCGCAGTACCGCTGTCGGTTTGGGACCGCGAACGACGACAACCGTGCGAGCGAGTGCCGCGAGGAAGTCTTCCCGCGAATACCGTGTTTCGACCGCAGCCAGCAGCGCCGTAGCGCCAACTCCAGTCATGAAGACCACGATGTCGATGCGGCCAGCAACCAGTTCTTCGACAAACTTGAAGACTGCGGGGTTGTCGTCCAGCGGGATTTCCCGCATGGACGGAGCGATGGTCGCTGTCGCTCCGTTTCGTTCGATCAACGATTTCATCTCAGACGCCCGGCGGCTCTCAAAACTGCAGACTCGCAGCGGACGTTCATTCGGTGATGGCATTGCAAAACTTCTCCGCGAGCGCCTGTTCGGAGGCCGGATCGCTGTCTCTGAATTCGTGATTCCTGCTGCCTATCCTAGCAGATGCAGACTTCTCTCGTGAATTCGAAGTCTCTCATCATTCAAGCGTTATCCCCAGATACGGAATTTCTCACGTCGTGTCTTCCCGCCTTGCGAATCATGCGGGGAAATGGGTATTTTCAGACACCACGTCTACGGCGAATGTCTGCTGAACTCGGATGCGTGTGCTGGCAAGCATCCCGGACAATCGGAGTCGCGAGTAATTGAACCAGGATCCAACGGACGCAGGCTGGAAGGGGTTTGCATGCTGGCAGTCGATGTGCAGGATTTGAAGGTTCGTTACGGGAAGCTGGAAGCAGTGAAGGGGATTACTCTTCAAATTCCTCCCGGCGAGGTTTTCGGCTTCATTGGTCCAAACGGAGCAGGAAAGTCGTCAACGATTCGGGTGCTGGCGACATTGCAACCTGATTTTCTGGGAGTGGCCAAGGTCATGGACCTGAGCATTCGCTCAAAGCCGCACCAGGTACGCGAGCAGATCGGTTACGTTCCAGACTTTTTTGGCGTTTATGAAGATCTTACTGCGAGAGAATATCTGCACTTCTTTGCTGCGGCGTACCGCTTGCCCATGTCCCGACGGAAGGCCGTCGTTGACGATGTCCTGCAGTTGACAGATTTGACGGGGAAGATCGACTCACAGGTCGATTCGCTCTCTCGAGGAATGAAACAACGCTTGTCCCTGGCGCGCGTCCTCTTGCACGACCCGGCTGTTTTGTTGCTGGATGAACCCGCTTCCGGACTTGATCCGCGCGCCCGAATTGAAATGCGAGAACTGTTGAAGGCGCTGAAGGAAATGGGGAAGACGATCATCATCTCCAGCCACATCCTGCATGAACTCGCTCAACTCTGTACCCGGATCGGAATCATTGAAACTGGACGGATGGTGGCTCAAGGGTCAGTGGCTGAGATCTATCAGCGATTGGGCGTACTGAAAATTGTTCACGTTCAAGTGGCAAACCAGTCGCCTGAGTTGATCGAGAAACTCCGCGGGATCAGGGGAGTTACACATGTTGACGATCAGGCAGATCGAATCTCGATTCGACTGGAAGAAAGCGTGATGGAAGTCGAGGATCTACACGATTTCATTCATTCACAAGGGGCACGAATCCGGATGTTCCAGCCTGAAGTGATGGACATGGAAACCGCGTTTATGAAACTGACGGAAGGTCAGACGGCCTGACGCGTCACCTGTTGGGGACATGACCGTCTTGTTCGCCTTTGTGACCAAAACGAGATTCCTTCCTGATGAAATTTGACACCTCTCTGATCGGGGCCGATGGTGTGAGTATTCTCGAACGCGTCAGCCTTCCGCTGCTCACGAAGGAACTGATCGAGCAGTCGCAGAACAAACGAACTTATCTGCTGAGGGTCGTTTATGCTGTCATTCTGTATGGAATCGCCCTGTGGCAATATCAATCGTTCACTCAGGGTGGTGGAACGGCAAGTTTGATGAACATGGGGCAAGGGAGAGGGCTGAGCGCACAGCTCATGATGATTCAGCAGCTTGCCATTCTGGTCCTGGTCCCCGCGATCGCGTGCGGGGCCGTGACGGTGGAAAAGGAGAAGGACACTCTCGCGCTGCTGCTGCTGACCCGACTCAGCCCGCTCACAATTGTCTTTGAGAAATTACTGAGCCGCGTTGTTGCGATGGGCACATATCAGCTTCTCTCGCTCCCTCTGTTTGCGATCATCTACGGAATCGGGGGCGTTGAGATTTCCGTGCTGATCTTCTCCGTCGTTCGATTGGTGGGGATGACATTTGTCGTCGGATCGATCTGCGTACTCTGCTCGTCATGGTTTCGAACGACATCCACCGCCTTCATCATGTCCTACGTGATGGTGGCGTTCTACTGGGGGGCCCAATCTGCTGTTTTTCAGATTACATCCGAGGTACTGGTGTCAGTGGTCGGGATTTTTCGTTCAATGCCGCTATTCTGGCTGGCCGTCATCACGGGAGCCGTGATCGACGGCGTCGTTAGCCTGCTCTTACTCAGGTCCGCAGCGCGTGTGCTCGTCTCACGAGCGTTTGTTCCTCCTCGAAACATGGTGCTGGAATGGTTTCGTCGAGCGGACCACTTCTTCAACGACCTCAATTCTCGCACCACTGGCGGGGTGATCCTTGTGAAGGATGACCAATCTCTTCCCCTGTTTCACCCGATCAGTTGGCGTGAGACGCAAAAGAAATCTCTGGGGACATTTCGGTATCAGTTTCGCGTGCTCATGCTGTTGCTGACACCTTTGATCCTCGTGATCGCTTCGATGCTGATGGATGGTCGAGGCGATTTCACCAATCCCTTCCGGGGCTTCCCTGCATTTTTCTGGACCGTATCCATTATCTGTCTGACGATCCACGCTTCCGGTGCGATTGCCTCCGAACGGATCCGTCAGTCACTGGATGTTCTGCTCGTGGCCCCGATCACCGCTTCCGAGATCGTTTTCGAAAAACTCTCGGGGGTTCAAAGGATGGTCAAGATCCTCACGGTCCCGTTTGCTGTGTCAATCTTGTTCCAAGCCATTTGGACCGGGTATGTGATGCAAGACGGGGTGAGGACGCCCGGCTCAAATTTCTGGAGAGAAATCACCTCGGCCACGCTGGGCCCCCTGATCTATATGCAACTGCTTGTGTGGACCAGCTTCTATCTTGGACTGCGTTGTAAGACACAGATGCAGGCGGTACTGGCGACATTGATCCTGGTTGTCTGTGTGTGTTTGATTCCCATCCTCGCAACGCGTTTTGTGTACTTCAACTTTGGCCGGAAACTGCCCTTCATTGGATCGCTCAGTCCACTTCAGATGGCCTTTCCTACCTTCGACTTTTCGCCCGACTGGATTCGGACGCGTTCGGACCCTGGATTTGCCTGGATCACCTTGGGCCTGCATTTCGTCCTGTTCAGTCTACTCTGGTGGTGGATGCGGTGGATTTCACTCTCTCGGTTCTCCCGCATTCTCGGGCGGTCGGAAGGGCCTGTTCACGGATCATCCCCGAATTACAACCGGGGCCCCGAATTATCGACCTGGCCCTCATCCGCCGAGGGGTAGAGTGAGCAATGGGCCGCCTGATCGAACATCGGATTCCTGCACCGCGAACAGAATCTCGTAGATCGCCATACTGGCACGTGACTGCACATCATTTGGTGCGATGTAGAACCAGTAACCCCGGTATTTGACTGCGATCTCCGATTTCTTTGGCCGTCGTTTGCTGCTGCACACCTGAAACAGCCCCTGAGTCACGTTGGTCCAATCGTAAAGTTGGCCGGATCCATCGGCCGTCATGGGTGCGATGCCGCGGGTGACGTGTTCGTCAGGTATACAGACCCCTTTCGACAGGAACACGCCAATCTGCAGCATGGAACGCATGTTGACGAAAATCGTGTCACCCGCAGCGAGGTCCTCTTCATCGACGATCCCAGGTTCTCGTTCAGGATGGTCACCACTCATCTCTGACTTGATCTTATAGGTGCTACGTCCAGGCCGCAGACGGAATATCTGTGCGACTTCGAGCATCTCAGGGGACATGCGGTCCTGTTCCCGCACACGTAATACGAGCGTTTTTTCGTACTTATGGACCGTCATCCGATCCTGATCAACTGTCCGAAAGACGTAGTTTTCTTTCGCGGCGTTCACCAGATCGGCACCGCCGATACGTTCCATGGCAATCGGGTCGGAAATATCGTCTGAGTCTTCCAGTTTTCGTACAGTGAGCTCGATGGCTCCGCGCTGTTCCAGATCGCCGAGTAATTGGACGCCACGACGAAATTCGAAGTTGTCGTCAGGTCCATTGGGGATCATTGCAATGGAACGCGCCGCATTAGGGACGTCATTGATGTCATTCACGGCCATCAGCATGAACTGCTGGAAATTGGCCCCTGCATTGACGACGCTGAACAGCTCGGCTGACAGCGGCTGAAGCAGAGATTTTGCCGTTTCCTGTCCAGTACGTGGGTGGTAGCTGAAGGTGGGAGCGTCGCGGATAAACCACTCACCCAGCCCGAGATTACTCATCCCCGGCCCGGACCCGTCAAGTCCGTAGCTGTAGTTGCCCCGCCCGCTCATCTCGAACTGGCTCGTGATATTGCTCAGATCCATAAAGATGGGCGAGTCAGCGTAGCGCAAGCGGACGATATTCAGCAATAATTGCTCATCATTGGTGGACCGGTAAACCTCGTTGTAGCGGGTTCTGGTGACACTGAGTGCCGTCGGGCCGAGGCAGCCGGAAAACGCGAAACTCAACGCGAAAGCGGCGACGAGGCAAAGGCTGATACCTCGTCTCTTCCAACCTTCTTGAGTCCTGCTGCTGGTACCAAACATGCGATTCCTGTCGATGAACGATGATGTGATCGATCGCAGGATGTCGCAGACCCACGCTGCGTAAAAGGGAGACACTCTGACTCTGGTATCGGCTCAATGAGCAGAAAACTTGATTCAATCGATAAAGACGTTCCATCCCGAACAAAGTGTCCAATCCACCCGGTCCGACCGAAATCAGTTTTCGCGTCGTGACCTGTACGCAGACGGTGACGGTCGTGACTGCAGAAAGAAAATTTCAGGACTTCGAGCGCTCGGACGGGCTCAGCGAATCGAAGTCTGATTTCAGAAAACGCCGATTGAAGAAGCACGTGTATGCGGAGGATCGCCTTTTGCCCGATCCAACGTAAAATGCCGTTAGGGAGAATGATGAACGGATTCGAGAATTTGTAATTTCACGTCTGGTTTTTAACCACGTGATCCCGTCAGAATGTCGGAATCGGTCGACATTGACCTGTTTGCTAACCTGGTTTCTTTTTCCCGCGGAGTTTGATAGATGGCCCCGAACAAGAAGTATCTGAGCTTGGAAGAAGCCGCAGCTCAGCTCGGGATCAAAACGGAAGACCTGATCCGACTGCGGGAAAAGGGCGAAGTCAGAGGATTCGCCGACCGGGGAACGTGGAAATTCAAGGCCGACGATGTGGCGGAATATCGCCGTCGCCGGCAACCCGATTCGGATCCGGACCTCCAAATCATCGACGAGTTCGGAGATGCGGATGATTCCAGTCAACAGGCCACTGTGATTCGCAAGGGGTCACTAACAAACTCCGACAGCGATGTGCGACTGGTTACCGACGACTTCGGTAAGGATAAAGGAATCCTGTCCGGCAGCAGTTCGGACATGCCCACGATCAGTCTTAACGATTCCGACAGCGACGTCCGTCTGGTCGAGCCCATCGGTTCTGCCGCGGAGGGAAGTGACAGCGACGTTTCGTTGTTTATTCCTCGAAGTGGTTCAAAGTCCGATTCCGACAGTGATGTCCGGATGATCGATCTGCCCGACCCGGGGAAACGACCACACGCGGGGATGAATTCCGACAGCGATGTTCGTCTGGCGACGACCGATAGCGACATTCGGTTGTCGTCGTTCTCAGACAGCGATAGCGACGTGAAACTGATCGGCCCCAAGGGGGGCAAAGACAGTGATAGCGACGTTACTCTCCTGTCGAAGAAAGGGGACGTCCCGGGGCGTGGAAATGCTGGACAGGGCGATAGTGACTTTAACCTTATCGGTTCCGCCAAGTCAGACTCGGTACTGCACGAGGGAGACGATTCCTCCATCACGTTGGCTGGCGATAGCGGAATCCAGCTTGCCGGTGATAGCGGCATTCAGTTGATTGGTGGCGGAGACAGCGGCATTCGACTCGGGGCCAGCAGCGGAATCCGTCTCGGGGGAGCCGACAGCGGTATCCGGCTCGACGACGACAGTGGTTTGCAGCTTCAGCGACCCGCCGACAGCGGCATTTCACTCGAAGGAGCCGACAGCGGCGTCCGTCTGGCGGACAGCGGGATCAATCTGGGTGATGACAGTGGGATTCGGATGAGCCCCGGCAGCGGCAAGTCCTTTGATCTCAAATCTCCCGGTGGCAAAGGGAAGAAGGCCGACAGCAGCCTCAAGTTGAAAGGTTCATCGGCACCAGCCAGCGACGAGCTCGGCGATACCTCCCCGATGAACCTCAGGGAATTGAGTGACGAGGACCTCGGAACGACGTCCCCGCTATTGATGCCGATGGATGATGACGAAGCGGATGCTTCAGACTTGGAAGCCTTCAACGCCAGCGACACGTCTGAACTTCAGGCGTTAGGAGATTCTGACGACAACGTCGTCCACTTCGAAGATGATGACGACGCCCCTCCGATTGCGCCAAAGCGGAAGCAGAAGACCGTCGAAGAAAGTATTTTCGATGATGGTGAATCGCTCGAAGAGCTTGAGGTCTCAGATCATGACCTCAGCGGCGAAGAGGACATTGACGATCTGGCGTTTGATGAAGACGAAGACGGGTACGACGACGGATTCTCCGCTGGCTCCAGCCAGCTTGGGTTCGGTAGCTCGCAAAAACTGGCACTGCCCCAGGAGGTCGAGTGGAGTGCAGGATACTGCGCCCTGCTTTTTGCTTCCGTTTGTGTCCTCGCTTTTGGCACTTGCCTGTCCGCTGACCTGCTGAGAACCGTCTGGGCCGGATCGGGTGACTCAGCCGTCTATCCAGGATTCGTCGGAATGCTTGCTTCGCTCTGGAAATGACGAACCGGTTTGCATTCCGTTAAGTTCCAGTAATGCAGACCCATCGAGGAATGGTGAGAGTTCCCTCTGCTCCCTGAGGGGAGTCGTTAGACTTCGTTTGAAAGCCTCAAAACGACTTGAGTATGTCTCACAGTCTGTGCATGAGCCTCCTCGATCGTGCTTGGATCGCCAGAAACAGGGAATCGAAGAAGCGGTATCGCCAGTGCGAGCCCGGTCGCGCCGAGTCCGGTCCGAACATCCTCGAACGCGGCGGTTGAGAGTGTGCGTAAGGGTTTATAGATCGAGAGGAAATCCGATCGCAGCAGACACGGTCTCGCTACAGGCGAAGTGGCCGATAGCGGGACGGCTCGTAAACGTGGACAGAACGGAGTCATGCTCGGAGACTCAGAAGGGAAGAAATCCTTTTTCTCTGAGTTGCTGGATGTTATCCGGTGCGCTCTGTAGAACGCGTTGGACGGCATACTTCAGTACTGCGAATCCGGCCAGGGGGACAGGAGCTGTCAGAATCGCGACCCGCTCTTCCTCTTCCTCGTCGAGTTGCCGGGAAATCTTATCAATGGATTCCTGCACGCTGTCGCTGACGACCTTTCGCTCGCTCGACTGATTTCGAAATTTCAAGTTCGAGAACGAGGCCGTACGAGCCAGAACAAACTGTGCAAGATCTTGATCCGAAGCGTCGCTGAAGAAGTCTTCGAATTCAGGACCGACGCTGTCCGGCGTAATGATCATGGGCCTCGCGATTTTTATGTTGCCGCGAACAATGTTCACAGCCTGGTCCTCTTTCGGTCCCGACAGGATCAGATGATAGGGGAGGTCCGTTTCGCCGAACGTGAACAACGAGTAACGGACACCTCTTACGATCGAAACAGCGTCCCACGCAGTGCGAAATCGTTGTTCATTCTCAAAACCATCCCATGGAAACACGCGATCTCTCCTTGTCAGGCACACCGCTGTTTCTGCGAAATCCGTGCAGACCACGTGAGAAACAGGCGGGGGTATTGCATTTCGAGAATGCGGCGTACGCATCTCTTAAACTTAAAAAAATGATCAAACTCGAACTGGGGGAAGTCGATAGTTGATCGGAATCCCAGCCCGAAAACAAGCAGCGTCCTGCACCTCAGAGGGCGTCGACTTACGAGTGGACCGCTTTGACGAATTTGGTCGATCTTGTCGTACGATAGAGTCGCATCGTTCCTGGGGCAATCTGTCGACGTGTTGCCGGAAGCGCAGGGGAATTTTCAGGCTGTAAATTCGGCCCGGGGGCTCTGCTATGCCGGATTGGATTCACGAAAAGTTCTTACTTGAACGAAATGGCAGTGCCTGCTATCGTCATTGATTCTGGCAATTGAACAATTCAGCAAATTTCATTCGACAAAAGACGACGGGAGAGTGCGCGGAATGGGAGTCAAGAAAACTGGAAAAGGACGACGGAAACTCGGCCGGAAGAAGCGAAAAATGCGGAGCAAGATTCGCCACCGCAAATAAGGTGACTGTCGTCGGTCGCAGAAGAACCAGCTTGATTCCAGCGCTTGCTTGAGTCTTTGCCAATACGGAGCCCCCATCGAATCGATGTGGGGCTTTTTTTGCGTATTCTGAGTTCGATTTCTCAGTGGTGCGGGGCCAAGTCAGGTTTTCGGTACCTCACAGCGCTGAATGAATTGCGAATCGCACGGGCAGGCAGTTGCGAGGCCGCATCTGACAGAAGTGTTCCACCGACCCATTCCCTCCAATTCCGAGAGCGAAACTTCTCTGTCGATTTCACGTGAAAGGGAGCTGCCGGAAGAGTGTAGAGGGAACACCGAAGTCTTAATGGCAGATGAAGTTCGCACAAAAATTGATTCATGAAACCCTGGCAGGTTCGCCGCTGGGCGTTGAGCGATCGAGGAGTTGAAGGTACCTTAGC